>CATLEM010000044.1 GCA_949916155.1 uncultured Dorea sp. | reverse complement strand
TGGCTACAGTTCCTACGGCAACCAGATCGGACTTTCCACCGGCGCGGTAAAGGAGATCTATCATCCGAATTATGTGGCGAAGCGCATGGAGATCGGCGCGGTCCTGGGCGCGGCGCCGAGACGTGCGGTGATCCGGGAGACATCGGACCCGGGGGATATCATCATCCTCCTTGGAGGGCGTACCGGAAGGGACGGCTGCGGCGGCGCTACCGGTTCGTCTAAGGTGCACACCACAGCGTCTATCGAGACCTGCGGGGCGGAGGTGCAGAAGGGAAATGCGCCCACCGAGCGCAAGATCCAGCGGATGTTCCGCCGGGAAGAGGTGAGCAGGCTGATCAAGAAATGCAACGATTTCGGCGCGGGCGGCGTATCCGTCGCCATCGGCGAGCTGGCGGACGGCCTCAGGGTCGACCTTGACAAGGTGCCGAAAAAATACGCGGGCCTTGACGGCACCGAGATCGCGATCTCTGAGTCCCAGGAGCGCATGGCAGTGGTCGTTGACCCCAAGGACGTGGCAGAGTTCATGGGTTATGCGAGAGAGGAGAATTTAGAGGCCGTGGAGGTGGCGGTCGTCACCGAAAAGCCGAGGCTTGTCCTTACCTGGAGAGGAAAAGAGATCGTCAATCTGTCCAGGGCATTTTTGGATACCAACGGCGCGCACCAGGAAACGGCCGTTGCGGTGGATATCCCGAACCGGAAGAACAGTATCCTTGTGCGTGAGGAAGTCGGGGATGTGCGGGCAAAATGGCTCTCCGTGCTCTCTGACTTAAATGTCTGCTCCCAGAAAGGATTAGTCGAGATGTTCGATGGTTCCATCGGGGCGGCATCGGTGTTCATGCCCCATGGGGGGAGATATCAGGCTACCGAGACACAGGCGATGGTAGCAAAGCTCCCGGTCCTCAAAGGAGACTGCGACACCGTGACCATGATGAGCTATGGGTTTGACCCGTACCTTTCCACCTGGAGCCCGTACCACGGCGCAGTCTACGCGGTGACGGAATCTGTGGCAAAGATCGTGGCAAACGGCGGCGATCATCAGAAGATCCGGTTCACCTTCCAGGAGTATTTCCGCCGGATGACCGAAGAACCCCACAGATGGAGCCAGCCTTTTGCGGCTCTTCTCGGCGCGTATAACGCCCAGCTTGGCTTCGGCCTTCCGTCTATCGGCGGGAAGGACAGTATGTCCGGTACGTTTGAAGATATCGACGTGCCGCCCACACTGGTGTCCTTTGCGGTGGACGTTGCCAGGGAAAAAGACATCATCACGCCGGAGCTTAAGACGGCAGGCAATAAATTAGTATGGCTTCGGATTCCTACGGACGAGTATGATATTCCGGTATACGAAAAAGTGATGGAGCAGTACGGGAAATTTACTCAGGATATCCGGGCGGGCAGGATCGTGTCGGCTTACGCTTTGGACCGCCACGGCGTGATCGCCGCGGTAAGCCGTATGGCTTTCGGTAACCGGATGGGGGTAAAGATCGAGCACAATATGGACCCAAGGGATCTGTTCGCCCCGGCCTTCGGCGATATCATCGCGGAGGTTCCTGACGGGAAGGTTGGCGAGCTTGCCATCACGTATACGGTGATCGGCGAGGTGACGGCGGACAAAAGCTTCTCTTACGGCAATGTGACTATCCCTGAGTCCGAGGCAGAAGCGGCGTGGAAAGCGCCTCTTGAGAAAGTATTTAAGACCAACTCCGGCGCGCCGGGGCAGGAGGAAAAGATAGAGACCGGGCTTTACCATGCGTCAGATATCCATATCTGCACACATAAGATCGCCCAGCCAACCGTATTTATCCCGGTATTCCCGGGGACCAACTGTGAGTATGACAGCACGAAGGCGTTCGAGCGGGCGGGCGCTAAGGTTGTGACAAAGGTATTTAAAAATCTTAACGCGGCGGATATCATTGATTCGGTGAATGCGTTTGAAAAGGCCATCGACGGGGCGCAGATCATCATGTTCCCGGGCGGCTTCTCGGCGGGCGATGAACCGGACGGATCGGCGAAGTTCTTTGCCACTGCGTTCCAGAACGCGAAGATCAAAGAGGCTGTGGAGCGTCTCCTTAATGAGCGGGACGGCCTTGCTCTCGGTATCTGCAACGGCTTCCAGGCGCTTATAAAGCTGGGGCTTTTGCCGGCAGGGCAGATCACCGGGCAGGAGGAAAACTCCCCCACCCTGACCTACAATACGATCGGACGCCACATCTCCAAGATGGTCTACGTCAAAGTGGTCACGGACAAGTCCCCGTGGCTCAGGAAAGCAGAGCTTGGCGGGGTGTACACGAACCCGGCATCCCACGGAGAAGGGCGTTTCGTGGCGAATAAGGAATGGCTTGGCCGGTTGTTTGAGAACGGCCAGGTGGCGACCCAGTACTGCGACACCGACGGCAATGTCACGATGGACGAGGAGTGGAATGTGAACGGCTCCTACATGGCGATCGAAGGGATCACAAGCCCGGACGGGCGGGTGCTCGGCAAAATGGCTCACTCGGAGAGACGGGGCAGGACAGTGGCCATGAATATCTACGGCGAGCAGGACATGAAGATCTTCGAGTCCGGTGTTGCGTATTTTCAGTAAGATAAATGAATGAATTTACAAACTTTGCTGCATATCGGCAAAGAGAAACTAGATAGAATTGTTCTTTGATATGCGCGGAATGCAGGAATGGAGGATGAAAATTGCAAAAAATAGAAAAATTTGCAAAAAATTCTTGTGTTCTGCGCGGAAATCCTTTACAATGTTAAAGGACAAAAGCGCCAGGGGAAACGGATGGACATTGTCTGTCCGTTTTTCAGCTTTGAAGAGATTAAGGAAAAAGATATTCTAGGAGGTAAACGAATATGTCATATGTTGATGAAGTCTTGGAGAAAGTCGTAGCGAAGAATCCGGCAGAGCCGGAGTTCCATCAGGCAGTTAAGGAAGTCTTAGAGTCACTCAGGGTAGTTGTTGAGGCCAATGAAGAGCAGTTTAAGAAAGACGCTTTGCTTGAACGGCTGGTGGAGCCGGAGAGACAGATCAAGTTCCGCGTTCCGTGGGTGGACGATAAAGGACAGGTCCAGGTGAATACCGGATACCGCGTACAGTTCAACAGCGCCATCGGCCCCTATAAGGGCGGCCTTCGCCTTCATCCGTCGGTTAATCTTGGGATCATCAAGTTTCTGGGATTCGAGCAGATCTTTAAGAACTCGCTGACCGGCCTGCCCATCGGCGGAGGAAAGGGCGGTTCCGACTTCGACCCGAAGGGTAAGTCAGACAGGGAAGTTATGGCGTTCTGCCAGAGCTTTATGACAGAGCTTTGTAAATATATCGGCGCGGATACGGATGTTCCTGCCGGCGATATCGGTACAGGCGCAAGGGAGATCGGCTATATGTTCGGACAGTATAAGAGGCTCCGCGGCCTTTACGAGGGAGTCCTTACCGGCAAAGGATTAAGCTACGGCGGTTCTCTGGCACGGACAGAGGCTACCGGCTATGGCCTTCTTTATCTGACGGAGGAGCTTCTTAAGATCAACGGCAAGGAGCTTAAGGGTAAGACAGTAGCCGTATCCGGTTCCGGCAATGTGGCGATCTACGCTACAGAGAAGGCGCAGCAGCTTGGCGCCAAGGTTGTGACAGTCAGCGATTCCACCGGCTGGGTATATGATCCGGACGGCATCGACGTGGCAGCCCTTAAGGAGATCAAGGAAGTAAACCGCGCAAGGCTGACCGAGTATAAGAACTACCGCCCGAATTCCGAATACCATGAGGGACGCGGCGTATGGTCAGTGAAGGTTGACGTAGCCCTTCCCTGTGCGACACAGAACGAGCTTCACCTTGAGGACGCGAAGCAGCTTGTTGCCAATGGATGCATCATCGTCGCAGAGGGCGCAAATATGCCGACGACCATGGAGGCGACCGAGTATCTGCAGGCAAACGGCGTGCTGTTCGCGCCGGGTAAGGCGGCTAACGCAGGCGGTGTTGCCACATCTGCTCTTGAGATGTCCCAGAACAGCGAGCGTTTAAGCTGGAGCTTCGAGGAAGTGGATGCGAAGCTTAAGGATATCATGGTAAATATCTGCCACAATATGGATGATGCCGCAAGGCGCTATGACGCAGAAGGAAACTATGTGATGGGCGCGAATATCGCAGGCTTTGAGAAAGTTGTAGAGGCGATGACCGCACAGGGGATCGTGTAAGCAGGCGTGATCACGGAGGTAGGAAAAATTGCAGATAAAAAGGGTGCTTCGGCACCCTTTTTGATATTTATTAATCTGGTTGCGAAGTCCGTTCCTTTGGATCGTGAGTCTCAATATATTCAATCAAATCAAGGATCTTCGTGTCGCTCATGCCGGCTTCTCTAAGCTGTCTGATAAGATTAACAATTTCCTTTCCTGTCATAGTATCACCTGCCTTTTGCCACTGTCAGTTATCTTGTTCTCTGATATCTTTATTATAACAATTGGCTATAGGGATGTAAAGCGGGTTTTCAGGATGAAAAATTGAATATGAATCTTTTTCGAAAAACCGTAAAAAAGGTATTGACAAATCCTGACAAAGAATAGTATAATGGCAAAGCGGGTTCGGAAAAAGAACCCGCAAGGATATGGGATCATAGCTCAGCTGGGAGAGCATCTGCCTTACAAGCAGAGGGTCATAGGTTCGAGCCCTATTGGTCCCATATCAAACCTGGCGGGATAGCTCAGTTGGCTAGAGCACACGGTTCATACCCGTGGTGTCGCTGGTTCAAATCCAGTTCCCGCTACTGATACAAAGGAGACAGTTGTTGACTGTCTCCTTTTTTTATATTATGATAAGGACAGGTTTAAAAGCACCTTTTGTCCGCAGCTTATTATCTGGGATGCGGAAAAAGGATTACAGGAGGATGAACATGACAAGATCACGGTTGTATATCTATATTCTTGCCGGAGGTTACCTGGCTTATACAGGCTTTGGGTTGGCAAAAAGCGCACTGGAGCAGCGTCCGGAGAATTTTATGTTGTATCTGGCGGCCGGAATTGTGTTCGTTGTTATCGGAGGATTTCTGGCGGTAAAGAGTATACAGAAACTGATAAAAAATGAGTACATCGATTCGTCGGCCGGCGGCTTTGACGATGGAACCCGGGAGGATACCGGAGAGGAGAGAAAAAAAGAGATAAAAGAGGAGATTGAGCATGAGGATAGGAATGGGATATGATGTCCACTGTCTGGTGGAAGGGCGTAAGCTGATCATGGGAGGCGTGGATATACCTTATGAGAAGGGACTTTTGGGACATTCTGATGCAGACGTTCTTTTGCATGCGGTGATGGATGCGCTTTTGGGAGCGGCTGCTTTGGGGGATATCGGGAAGCATTTCCCGGATACTGATCCGGCATATAAAGGGGCGTCGAGTATCCGGCTATTGGAGCATGTGGGAGAGCTGATCGGGGATGAGCTTTATGTGATCGGGAACATCGATGCGACGATCATTGCCCAGCGTCCGAAGATGGCGCCCTATATCGGACAGATGAGGCAGAACATCGCCGATGCTCTCGGGCTTGATATTACACAGGTAAATGTCAAGGCGACCACAGAGGAAGGACTTGGTTTTACCGGGAGCGGAGAGGGAATCTCTGCCCAGGCTGCCGTCTGCCTTGAGACTGTGGCGAACTGCAGTTATATAGCGGCGGCAGCAGGCGGAGAAGAAAGATGCCCGGGCTGTCAGGGCTGCGGGAAATGCCCGCAGGTGTCCAGGGAGGAAGAGTAAGATGGAAGTTTGCAGGCTTACCCAGGAAGAGAAGGCGGATACAAGGGCGCTTTATGAAGAAGTGTTCTCTGAGGACAGTAAAGGATTCGTCGATTACTATTATACAGAGAAAACGAAAGATAATCGGATCTATGCGGTAAAGGAGGATGGGGAGCTTCGGGCGATGCTCCACCTGAATCCGTATGTGCTGTCTGTAAACGGACAGGAAAAGGAAGTGGATTATATTGTTGCGGTGGCGACCCGGAAGGATTTCCGCAGGCGGGGCTATATGGCGGCGCTGTTAAACCAGAGCCTTAAGGATATGTACAGGGAGGGACGGTCGTTTACCTTTCTGATGCCCGCGGCGGAGAGTATCTACCTGCCTTATGATTTCCGGACGGTATATGAGCAGCAAAAGCGATATTATGAAGAGGGCGCAGATTATCCTTATCCGATGAAGTCTGTTGCCGAAGGGGACTGTACGGAGCTTTCTGCGGCGGCAGAAAGATATCTCGAAGAGAACTTCCAGGTGTATGTACGGAGAGATGAGGCGTACTACCGGCGGCTTCTTAAGGAGTATGCAGGCGACGGCGGCTGTCTTATGCTCGGGAAAAGGGACGGAGAGATCGCGGACTGCCGGATATTCATGCCTGACGGCACGGAGAAAGAAAAGCCGAAGATCATGGTGCGGATCGTGGATGTGCGCAGGATGCTGATGTCTGTCCGGGTGAAGAGCCTGATTGGGGTATGCTTTCACATTACTGACCCGGTAATTGAGGAAAATAACCGGTGCGTGGTTGTCACAGGCACAGAGTTTTCCGGAGTGATGCTGATGGACAGCAGACCGGAGAACAGCGAAGGTACGGTAACTATCGCTGCGCTTGCAGAATTTCTGTTCGGAGTAAGGAATGCGGAAGAGATCTGCGCAGATGAAGGAGTGTCCATGTCAGAGCGGATGAAGGGAGAGATGAGGAAGATCATCCCTTTATCAAAGATCTGCCTGAACGAGACGGTATAAAGAAAAATGATAAAACTAAGAAAATAGATGGAGGAAAAGAAAGTATGCAGGAGACAAGACCGTTTATCAGCTGGGAAATGGCCGAGGATTTTATGGTGGCTGTATTTGAAAAATACGGAGTATGTACTGAGGATGCGAAGGTGTGTGCCGATGTGCTTTTGGAGAGTGACAGGAGGGGGATTGAGAGCCACGGATGCAATCGGTTCAAGCCCATTTACATTGACCGGATCAAGGACGGTATCCTGAATCCCAGGACAGAGTATGAGGTGGTAAAGGAGACTCCGACTACTGCCGTGGTGGACGGGCACAACGGAATGGGAATGGTCATCGGGACAAGAGCGATGCAGCTTGCCATTGACAAGGCGAAACAGTATGGCATGGGTATGGTGGCGGTGCGCAACTCCACCCATTACGGAATTGCAGGGTATTACACGACCATGTGTACAAAAAATAATATGATCGGCATTACGGGAACCAATGCCAGACCATCGATAGCACCGACTTTCGGTGTTGAGAATATGCTGGGGACCAATCCGATCACTTTCGGGCTTCCGACAGACGAGCCGTTTCCGTTTGTACTGGACTGCGCAACATCTATATCCCAAAGGGGAAAGATCGAGTATTATGCCAGAAACGGCATGGATACGCCGGCCGGCATGGTCATCGGGAATGACGGAAATGCAGTGACAGACAGTGAGCAGATCCTCAGGGATCTAAACTGCGGCAAGGCTGCGCTGGCGCCTCTTGGGGGGATCGGAGAAGAACTGGCGGGATATAAAGGCTACGGATATGCGACAGTAGTGGAGATCCTCTCGGCGGCCCTTCAGGCGGGAAGTTTTCTTAAGATGCTTTCCGGAAAGGATGAAGATGGCAGAAAGATCCCTTATCCTCTTGGTCACTTCTTTATCGCTATTGATACAGAGGCGTTTATGGGGGCGGAGACTTTTAAAAAGACGGCCGGCGAGATATTAAGTCAGCTTCGGGCATCGAAAAAAGCGCCGGGGCAGGAGCGTATCTTTACCGCCGGGGAAAAAGAGTATGAGATCTGGCAGTTCAGAAAGGACAAAGGGGTTCCCGTCGGGGAGGCCGTCCAGAAGGAATTCATTAAGATGCGGGATGATCTGGGGCTTACACAGTTTACTTTCCCATTTGAGTAAAGGCAGGGGCAGAATTTTACTTCTGCCTTTTTTATTTGGCTTTTCTTTAGAAAATCTTTCATTTTATTCGTTATGTGTCTTTAGAAATCAGGGGTATACTTCCATTACAGCAAAGGAAACAAAAGGAAAATTATTCATCATACCAAAATGGAACAGGATGTGGTAAGATACTCACGTTGGAATAAAACAGAACTGAAACAGAGAGGAGAACGTTATACAATGGAGATAAATCATGTACTGGTTGTAGAGGATGACAAGGAAATACGCGAGGGTGTGAAGATCTACCTAAAGTCCCAGGGGTATGAGGTGTTCGAGGCGGCGGACGGCATCGAGGGGCTTGAGGTTATCGGGAGAGAAGAGATCCACCTGGCGATCGTGGATGTGATGATGCCCAGGATGGACGGTATATCCATGACCATAAAGCTTCGGGAAAAGCATGATTTCCCGGTAATCTTCCTATCAGCAAAATCGGAGGAGGTAGATAAGATCATGGGACTTAATATGGGCGCAGATGACTATGTGACGAAACCGTTTACCCCGATGGAGCTTCTTGCCAGGGTTAATTCCCAGTTAAGGCGTTATAAAAGGTTCCTGGAACGTCTGGGGACGGCGGATGAATCCCCGTCGGTGCATACCATCGGCGGCCTGGAGCTCAATGAGGAGACTGTAGAGGTGACGGTGGACGGAGAGCCGGTAAAGATGACCCCGATAGAATTTAAGATACTGCTGCTTTTTATGAAGAATCCGGGCAGGGTGTTTTCTGCCGAAGAGATCTATGAGCGGGTGTGGAATGAGCGGGCGGTAAACACAGATACAATTATGGTGCATGTAAGAAATATTCGGGAGAAGATAGAGATCAACCCGAAGGAACCCAAATATTTGAAGGTGGTGTGGGGTGTTGGATACAAAATTGAAAAACAGGCATAAGCTGGCGGTAATTCTTATTATACTTGTGATATTTATTCCGGCGGGCGTGATGATGTCGCAATACGGCGATGCATATTCTGACATGGCGCGGAATGAGGAGTTGAGAAGAAAGGAGCTTCAGGTTTCTGATGAGTTTATTACGAAATTTGTAGACACCTGTTATATTCTTTACAATACGGAGAATGGCGATGGCACTAAGAGAGAGCATGCGAAACAGTTCAATGAATTTCTTGAGAACTATACAGGGGAGTACGAAAACTATTATGAGATATTTATTCCATTGTTAGATTACCGTGTTACGGATGGGAGCGGGACTGTGATCGCGAAAACAATGGCGTCGAGTGACAGTAAGTTCCCGACAGAACAGAATATGAATGATTATGCTATCGGCATGGTGATCGCGTTTGACGAAAATGGAGAACCTTCCGCAGATATTAAGGAAGGGGTCTACAAGGACACGCAGAGCAAGGCGTTAAATGGAATATTGAATAATTTTCAGGATTCGTCGCTGGCGGTATGGTCCCGTGATCTGGGAAACGAAGAGATTTTAGAGACGCCGAAGAGCAGGACTTACTATCTTGCCATGCGGGCGGAAAACGTAGAAGAGTATCTTCAGTATATGGCGGGAGACGGGATTGTATATACAGCTGCAGTTCCGGAATGGTTTTATCAGACGATGCTGGTCCTTATGGCAATTGTGGCTGCTGCAGCGCTGTTGCTTCCTATGCGGAAATCTTTTCATACGGGCGATGAGCGGATTTTTAGAGTGCCGTTTGAGATTCCGCTGATACTCCTTGGCACGGCTGTTGCAATGGCGGTCGATACAGCGGAAGCATGGCTTCGCCAGTCACAGGAAGGGGTTATGGGCAGCAATGCTGACTTTTGGATATGGTGCGCGGTATTTGCGGTGATCTACTGGAGTGTGTCGTGTATGCGCCGTATCTTTACGGTAGGACCCCGGAAATATATGAAAAAATATTCACTTTGCGTGCTGGCAGCAGGATATATCAAAAAGACATGGAAAACCATAGCCGGTAAGTGCAGGGAAGGCCTGGATTACCTGTATCACTCATTCGACGAACTTGATTTTGGAGAGAAGAACAACAAGACGATCCTGAAACTGGTACTGATTAATTTTGGGGTACTGTTTCTGGTAACCTGTATGTGGTTTGCGGGGATCCCAGCGCTGATTTTATATTCGGTCATACTGTTTTATATCCTGCGGAAATATTTTAATGACCTTAAAGGAAAATACGCGCTGCTTCTAAAGGCGACCAACCAGATGGCCCAGGGGAAGCTGGATGTGGAGATCGACGAGGATCTGGGGGTGTTCAACCCATTTAAGACAGAGATCCGAAAGATCCAGGACGGTTATCAGAAAGCGGTGGAAAAAGAAGTCAAAAGCCAGCGGATGAAGACGGATCTGATCACCAATGTATCCCACGACTTAAAGACACCTCTGACAGCAATCATCACTTATGTAAATCTGTTAAAAGAAGAGAAGGATGAAAAAAAGAGGAAGGACTACATCGAGGTGCTGGACAGAAAATCGCTGCGTTTAAAGTCGCTGATCGAGGATCTTTTTGAGATCAGCAAGGCAAGCAGTAAAAATGTGACGCTCCACCTTGTGGACGTGGATGTGGTGAATCTTTTTAAGCAGGTGCGGTTCGAACTCAGCGAGAAATTCGAGGCGGAACAGCTTGATTTTCGGTGTACTTATCCGGAGGAAAAGGCGGTGGCGAAGCTTGACAGCCAGAAGACTTACCGGATATTTGAAAACCTTCTGGTCAACGTGGCGAAATACGCTATGCCGAAGACCCGGGTGTACGTAAAGATCGAAAAGAAAGACGGAGAGATCATCCTTCATATGATGAATATCTCAGCGGCGGAGCTTACCTTTAACGATGATGAGATCACAGAACGGTTTGTGCGGGGCGACGCGGCGAGAAATACGGAAGGTTCAGGGCTGGGGCTTGCCATCGCAAAGAGCTTCGCAGAGATACAGAAAGGAAGGTTTAAGGTAGAGACGGAAGGGGATCTTTTCAAAGCGGAGGTTGTATTCCTGACAGAAGGGTAGACGGATATAAATACCGACAGACGATGCCGGAGCCGGAAAGTTTTGGCTTTGGCATCGTCCTGGCTGAGGAACTGTTAAAGATAATTCTTTAACAGTTCCTCAGTTTCTATCTTGTAAACAGGCACGCGATAGGATACAATAAGAATATAATAAATTGAGAAAAGGAATGTTCAGGAAAGAGGAGGCGATAAAGAATATGAAGATTGTTGATCGGTTTTTAAAAAAAATATTCATGAAAAAACCGGAGGAAAGCCGTGAGGAAGAGCCTTTGGAGCAGACGTCGCCAGAAGAGCCGCCGCAGGATTTTGAGACAACATCGACTTTTTCTCAGGTAAGCCTGGAACTGTCTCATGAGCATCCGCTTTACCGTCTGTATGACATGCGGACAGAGAAATCAAGAAATACGCCTCCTCCCGAGATTGTGATGAAAGGGTGCGACGGACTTCCGGAGGACAAGGTCAGGCAGGAGCTTATGCGGTTCCGTATCGAGATGACGAAAGCGGCAGATTTCCGCCTTAAGGATGCGACGCCGAAGCCGAGTGAGGAAGGCGAGGAAGGAATACCCCATTTAGAGCCGTCGATGGATGCACTGCCCTTTATCTATGTCTCGTCAGACAGGATGTATGCGTGGATCATGGTATTTCCGCCGACAGGCTGGGGGAAGGAGCTTGATAAGGAGCTTATTTTTGAGGCTTTGGAGAAGAAGAAGGTTTCCTACGGTGTTGACGAGGAACTGATGAGGAGGCTGCCGGATGATTATAATCGTTATTTTCATCTGTATCTCATTGCGAAGGGAAGCAAGGCGGCCAACGGTGATAACGGGTATATCATCGATCATTTTCTGCGCCAGGTGGAGAGATTGCCGGAGATGGACGAATTCGGAAACGTGGATTACACTTCATTAGGCTCCGAGCAGAATGTAAAACAGGGCGAGGTGATCTGTGAGGCGGTACCGCCTACGGAAGGGATCGCCGGACGCACGGTGCTTAATCAGGAACTGCGCTGCCGCAACGGCAAGAGCGTGTCTCTCCCTAAGGGGAAGAATACGGAGGTAAGCGAGGACGGCAATCAGCTTTTGGCGTCCATAGACGGGCGGGTAGAGTTCAGCGGACGGTATTTTTCCGTAAAACCGCTGCTTGAAATATCGGGCAATGTGGATTATTCTACGGGGAATATTAATTTTATCGGAGACGTGCTTATCCACGGCGATGTGTGCAGCGGTTTTCAGGTCCGCGCCATGGGCGATATCAAGGTGTGCGGCGTGGTTGAATCCTGTGAGGTAGAAGCGGGAGGAGATCTGATCGTTGTCAAAGGTATTGTGGGAAATATGGAGACGATCGTGCGCTCCCAGCACAATATCTATTCCAAATATCTGGTAAACAGTATTGTCCACGCCAGACAGAACGTCCATACGGATTCCATTCGCTACAGCAATGTATACAGCGACGGGGAGGTCCAGGTATGCTCAGGCAGGGGTCTTATCGTAGGAGGACAGATCCGTGCCGCGCTGGGAATTGAAGCCAAGACGGTAGGTTCCGTATATGAAAGCCCGACTTCCGTCGTGTTAGGGGGGAAGCCTTATACAAGCCTTGAAAAAGAGATTCTGAAAAAGAATATGGAGGAGATGAGGGAAGAACTGGAGAAGCTAGAGCGCCAGCCAGACAGTCCCTTTAAGTCAAAGCGCATGAGTAAGCTCAGGCTTGAGATGTCTATATGCGGGATGAAGCTTAACAAGTTCGAGCGGGAAAAAGACCGCGAGGACGATGGACAGGAGGGTAAGAAGAAAAAGGAGATCTGCTGCCTTAAATGTACCACGGCTCATCCGAGGGTGTCAGTGACGATAGAGGATGAGACGCTTATCTTGGACCAGACATATAATATGTGCAACATAAGAATGATTGACGGTGAGATATTCATGATGTAACAAGAGTGGAACCGCGGAGTGCTTAACTTCGTCTCTTGTCGCTGGAACAGGAGGCGGAGTTTTTAAGTGCGTCCGGCGGATGTAAGATGATATTTGTTGAAGGAGAATGATTATGGGCATGATATCCTATGTTAAGGAAGAAATTCAGGTCATCCGGGAGCGGGATCCGGCCATTAAGTCTAATATGGAGGTTTTTTTGTATCCCAGCTTCAAGGCGATCATCGCCTATCGGATGGCCCATAAACTTTATGTGAGAAAGCATTATTTCCTCGCCCGCTGGGTGTCCCAAAGGGCGGTGAGGAAGACAGGGATTGAGATCCATCCGGGAGCGAAGATTGGTAAGGGATTGTTTATCGACCACGGAAGCGGAGTGATCATCGGCGAGACGGCAGAACTTGGGGACAATGTGACGCTGTATCAGGGGGTGACTTTGGGCGGTACGGGAAAGGAACAGGGAAAGCGCCATCCGACGCTTAAAGATAACGTGATGGTAAGTGCGGGAGCGAAGGTATTAGGCTCCTTTACCATCGGGGAGAATTCCAAGATCGGCGCAGGCTCGGTAGTGCTTAAGGAGGTTCCGCCGAATTGTACGGTGGTGGGTGTGCCGGGGCGTATCGTGAAGCGGGATGATGTGAAGATCCCCCGCTCGGATATGGACCAGATTCACCTGCCGGATCCGATAACCAGTGATATCCGGGAGCTGCAGGCGGACAATATGCGCCTGCACAGGCGGCTCCGTGAGATGGAAAAGCGTCGGAAGTCGGAAGAAAAACAGGAGGAGAAGGATAAATAACAGAGAAGGAAAAAGAAAAAACCGACAGAAAGAATAGAAGGAGAAAAGCAGGAATGAAGATATTTAACACACTGTCAAAAACAAAGCAGGATTTCGTACCTTTGGAGGAGAACAAAGTCAGGATGTATGTGTGCGGCCCTACCGTATACAATTTTATTCATATCGGAAATGCCAGGCCGATGATCGTATTTGATACAGTAAGGAGGTATTTTGAATACAAGGGATATGATGTAAATTTCGTATCTAATTTTACGGATGTGGACGATAAGATCATCGGAAGGGCTATCGAGGAGGGCATAACCGCTGACGAGGTCTCCAAGCGTTTTATTGAAGAGTGCAGGAAAGATATGGAGGGAATGAATATCAAGCCGGCCACAACGCATCCGCTGGCGACGGAGGAGATTGACGGCATGATCGAGATGATCAGCACGCTCATTGACAAAGGCTATGCCTACGAGAAGAACGGCACAGTATATTACCGTACGAGGAAGTTTGCGGACTACGGCAAGCTCTCCCACAAGAATCTTGACGATCTGCGCTCCGGCGAGCGTTCCCTCCTGGTGACAGGCGAGGATGAAAAGGAAGATCCCCTTGATTTCGTGCTCTGGAAGCCGAAAAAGGAGGGCGAACCTTTCTGGGTATCACCGTGGAGCGAGGGGCGTCCGGGCTGGCATATCGAGTGCTCGGTGATGTCGAAAAGATATCTGGGCGAGCAGATCGACATCCATGCGGGAGGCGAGGATCTGGTATTCCCTCACCATGAAAATGAGATCGCACAGAGCGAGGCGGCAAACGGAAAAGAATTTTCCAGGTACTGGATGCACAATGCATTTTTAAATATCGACAATCACAAGATGAGCAAATCTTTAGGAAATTTCCGCACGGTACGGGAGATTTCCAGACAGTATGACCTTCAGGTACTTCGGTTTTTTATGCTGAGCGCTCATTACAGAAGCCCTCTTAACTTTAGCGCAGATCTGATGGAAGCATCAAAGAGCGGCCTTGCACGTATCGTGAATGCGGCGGATCACCTGAAATTCCTTATGGGAAACGCAGCGGAAGATGCAATGAGCGGGGCGGAAAAAGAGAAGTTTGAAAAGACAAAAGACTTTGTCTTAAGCTTCGAGCGGGCCATGGAGGATGATTTTAATACCGCGGACGCAGTGGCGGCGGTGTTTGAGCTGGTGAAATACATTAATACCAATACGGATGAGAAAAGCGGAAAGGAATATCTTAAGGCACTGCTTGAACGTCTGGTGATGCTTACTGATGTCCTGGGGCTTATTGTCGATAAGGGAGAGGATATACTTGACGGGGAGATCGAAAAGCTCATTGAAGAGCGGCAGGCTGCTCGCAAGGCGAAAGATTTTGCCAGGGCGGATGCTATCCGTGATGAACTGTTGGCAAAAGGCATCATTTTGAAAGACACGAGAGAGGGAGTGCAGTGGAAAAGGGCATAGTATGGAAGATGGCGTAGTATGGCAGTTTAATGCATATATGAAGGAGATGCTGGGGATGAAGGAGACAGTGGTGACGGATTATTCACCGCTTACCCTGGCATATATCGGTGACAGTATCTATGACCTGATCATCAAGTCTCTGGTTGTAAATGAAGGGAACAGGCCGGTTAAAGAGCTTCACCGGCAGACCAGCCGGTTTGTGAATGCTTCCGCCCAGTCGCAGATGATGCGCGCGCTTCAGGATAAGCTCACAGAGGAGGAACACGGGGTCTATAAGCGGGGGAGGAACGCAAAAAGCGTGTCCCCCGCAAAAAACCAGTCGGTGACGGATTACCGGAGGGCTACGGGCTTTGAGGCGCTTATGGGATATCTTTATCTGAAGGGAGACTTAAAGCGGCTTTTGGAGCTGGTGAAGGAAGGTTTGGAGAGCCTTAAGGAAAGCGGGTAAGAGATGAACGAAGAAAA
>CATLEM010000043.1 GCA_949916155.1 uncultured Dorea sp. | reverse complement strand
GATGAAGACGGTATATGTATGTACAGATTCGGTAAAGGGTATATTTTCAGCAGTCTATGATGCGTGGAGGACGCAGAAGACAGAGGAAGAATGCGGGATTGTCCTGACGGGATTTTCAGAGCAGGAGTTATTCTGCGATTATGTGGAGGTGGAAGAAACAGAAGAGAAAGCGGGTGCTGTCCTGCGTATGATTCAAAAGCATATGGGACTTCTTGCCTATCATGATCTTTACCAGGCCGCCCTTTCGGCGGATCCGGGTAAAGGGGACGCGGTGCTTGGAACTATGTTTGCCGCAAAGAAGTTAAAGGACAGTAAAAGGATCATGGAGCATCTTAGCCACCCGAAGGTGGAGAAGGTGTTCGAGCTCAGCCGCAGAGTCGGCAACGAATCCCACTTTCATGTGGAATTCATACGGTTCAGGGAGCTTGAGAGCGGAGTGCTGTATGCACCCATCACGCCCAAGTGTCATGTACTTACCTGTATCGCTCCCCATTTTGCGGACAGGCTCCCCCTTGAAAACTGGATGATCCACGATAAGACTCACCGCGCTTTTGCAGTACACGAAGCGAGAAAAAAGTGGGTGCTTGTGGAAGAAGCCTATGACGATATAAAGAAGGAAGAATATGAAGAGAGGTTCAAGCAGATTTCTGAGAGGGAGGAGATGTATGAGGAGCTTTTTAAAAGCTTCTGTAAAACCATCGCTATCAGGGAGCGGGAGAATCCCGTGTGTCAGAGAGGGCACTTGCCTTTATGGTACCGTCCTAATATGGTGGAGTTTTCTTAAGGGACAGTTAAAGACTAATCTTTTATCAGTTCCTTTGCTTGACAGATCACACCGGAATACTTATCATATCTTTAGAATTGCGGAGCATGAAGTGTACCGGAGAAAGAAGAAGGTATGATAAAGATGGAACAGCCTCTTGTAAAAATATCTGTGCGTAATCTTGTAGAATTTATTATGCGCGGTGGCGATATAGATAATCGGATAGCAGGCGGGGATAAGGATGCTATGCTTCTTGGCGGAAAGATGCACCGCAGGATCCAGAGAAGGATGGGCGCGGATTACTCTGCGGAGGTCGGGCTGAGATATGAGATACCATGCCGGGGATTTTCTATTATTGTGGAGGGCCGGGCAGACGGGGTCATAAAGATGCCGGAGGGTATCGTCATTGATGAGATCAAAGGAGTGCTTAGAGAGCTTGATATGCTGAAGGAGCCGGTTTCTGTCCATCTTGCCCAGGCGAAGTGCTATGCGTTTATCTACGCAGAGCAGCACGGGTTAGAGCAGATCGGCGTGCAGATGACTTACTGCAATATGGAGACGGAGGATATCAAGAGATTTCAGTATGTATGCAGCACATCAGAGCTTTCGGCATGGTTCTTTGAACTGATCGGAAAGTATGAGAAGTGGGCGAGGTATCAGATCCGCTGGAAGGAAAAGAGGAATGGGTCTGTTAAGGCTGTGGAATTTCCTTTCGCCTATCGGGAGGGACAAAAGGAGCTGGTGACCTCTGTATACAGGACGATCCTCAGAAAGAAAAAGCTGTTTATCCAGGCACCTACCGGGGTGGGAAAGACGATGGCGACGGTATTTCCCGCAGTGAAAGCGGTGGGAGAGGGGCTGGGCGATAAGATCTTTTATCTCACAGCAAAGACGATCACAAGGACTGTGGCATGGCAGGCTTTTGATATCCTGAAGGAGCAGGCGCTTCGCATGAAGGTGCTTGTCCTGACAGCGAAGGATAAGATATGTTTTTGCGAAGAGACAAACTGCAATCCAGAATGGTGCATATACGCAAAGGGCCATTATGACAGAGTGAATGATGCAGTGTATGAGCTTCTTACCACATCTGATGAGATGAGCAGGGAGATCATCGAGGAGCAGGCAAGGAAATGGCAGGTATGTCCCCATGAGATGAGCCTCGATGTGTCGAGCTGGATCGATGTTGTCATCTGTGATTACAACTATGTCTTTGATCCCAACGCCCATCTGAGAAGATTTTTCGGGGAGGGCAGCCAGGGTGATTATCTGTTCCTGATCGATGAGGCGCACAATCTGGTAGAACGGGGAAGGGAGATGTACAGCGCCCGTATCTGCAAGGAAGATTTTCTGAGGATTAAAAAGCTGGTGAAAGAAAAAGACATGAAGCTGTCAAAGCGTCTGGATGAGTGCAATAAGAATCTGCTGGCGATGAAGAGGGAATGTGAAGATTACCAGATCTTAGACAGCGTATCCCATCTGTACCTGAAGCTGATGAATGTAATGACAGAGCTGGAACGGTTTCAGGAGGAAGAGCGGAAGGCGAAGGAGTCTGACGAGGAGATGAGAAAGGAGATTCTTGATTTTTACTTTGATATTCGCATGTTCTTGAATATATATGATAAATTAGATGAAAATTACATGATATATTCCGAGATGGATAAAAGCGGAAAATTCAACGTCTGTCTGTTCTGCGTGAATCCGTCGAAAAATCTCCAGGAATATCTGGATAAAGGAAACAGCACGGTATATTTTTCGGCAACCCTTCTTCCGATCCACTACTATAAAAAGCTTTTGAGTACATCAAAGGATGACTATGCGGTATATGCGGAATCGCCGTTTGATGCCGGGAACCGTCTCCTGCTGCTCGGGACAGATGTGAGCACCAAATATACAAAGCGGGGAGAAGAGATGTATCAGCGGTATGCGAGATATCTTCTTGAGACTGCAGATGCAAGACTTGGGAATTACATTGCCTTTTTTCCCTCCTATCGTTTTATGGAAGAGGTCTATGAGGCTTTTCTGGAGATGGCGGATGCCGGAGAGAAAGATGCAGGCGGGAAGAATGATGAAGACAGTATATCGGAGGAGAAGAGAAGTACGGTTGACTATGTTATGCAGTCCCAGTACATGTCGGAGGAAGCGCGGGAGATATTTCTGGGGAATTTTGAAGAGGAGCGCAAGAACAGTCTTATGGGGTTTTGTGTCATGGGAGGAATCTTCTCAGAAGGGATAGATCTGGCAAAGGACCGGCTGATCGGGGCGCTGATCATCGGGACAGGCCTCCCGCAGGTGTGCAGAGAACGGGAGCTTTTGAAATATTATTTTGACAGTCAGGGGTACCGCGGATTTGATTATGCATATCTTTATCCGGGGATGAATAAGGTCCTGCAGTCTGCCGGAAGGGTGATCCGTACAGATGAGGACAGGGGGGTTATCCTCCTTCTTGACGAGCGCTTCAGGGACAGCCGCTGCCGGGAGGTGTTTCCGAGAGAGTGGAAGGACGTCCGTCTGTGCAATGTAGACAACGGGGCAGATATGATCAGGGATTTCTGGAATGAAAAGGGGCCGGACCATACATGATCCGGCCGTGCAAAATGATAAATACATGAACCTGTCACTGATTCAGATCAGATTGATTTTCTTATTCATAATGCAGTATGTCATGATATATAAAATAACTGTACATATAATTTCAAATACCATACTTATATTTACAACTTCAATAAAGTAGGCAATAAGGTTAAAATCATTTACCACCGTGTCTGCAGTCACGATAAACCGCATCTCATGTCCGAACAGCATCATGGCTGCCAGCATCAGGACAGATATGACAGTAGATATGACAAAGTAGCTGACTACTGCACCAAGTACGCGGTGGTTTGAAAAAAGCTGGCCCAGTGCGACGGATGCATAGATCATGATGATGCTCGATACTGCACCGAGGCAGCTGAACAGTATCAGTACTGCCAGCATGCCGGGAAGAGACAGATTGGCATATTCTCCGACAAAGCCGAACTCTGTCAGGATATCATCCTTATTTTCAGTTGCCACTTCCTTTATATACGGCGTCCAGATAACGATATAGCTGCACAGGTAGAGAATAAGGATGTTTATTATCGCCCAGATGCTCCCGGCAATGGTTTTTGACAGCAGATGTGCGCCGTTGGTGACCGGAAGTGTCTTTGTAAGGTATCCCTCGTCGGAAAAAAGATTCCGGTAAAAACGGATGCCGGAGATCAGGTAGGTTCCTGTGGAGAGTGCAGTGATCATCATAAAGTAGAGGACAAAAGAAAGCATCAGTAAAAAATCTGTCTGGCCTCCGGACATCTGCGGTTTGATCCTGCCGGTAATAAAAAATCTTATAAATATGGCGGACAGCAGGATAAAAAAATGCATGACAGGCAGGAAACGGTTTAAAGATTTCAAGTCATATTTGATCAGTTTCCCTAACATCTGAATACCTCCCTGAACAGGGCGTCTACGGATTTTCCCTGTTCTGTACGAATCTCGTCAACAGTTGCATTAAGGACAAGCTGTCCCTGTTTGATAAAAAGTACCCGGTCTAAAATATTTTCAATATCCTGAATGAGATGGGTGGAGATGAGGATGGCCGCATCTTCATTGTAATTATTTAAGATCGTACTTAAGATATAGTCTCTCGCTGCGGGGTCCACTCCGCCGATCGGTTCATCCAGCACATAGAGATCGGCATCCCGGCTCATGACAAGGATAAGCTGTACTTTTTCCTTCGTTCCTTTTGAGAGAACCTTTAAGCGTGAGTTTATATCAATCTGCAGATCTTCAAGCATCCGGTACGCTCGTTCCGTTGAAAAATTTTCATAAAAATCTGAAAAATAGGTGATAATCTCTTTTACTTTCATGCTCTCGTCCAGATAGGTCCGCTCGGGCAGATAGGAGACGATCTTTTTTGTATCAACGCCAGGTGCCATGCCGTTGATCCGGATCTCGCCCTGTGTAGGTACAAGCACGTCGTTGATCAGTTTGATAAAAGTAGTCTTTCCGCTCCCGTTCGGTCCTAAAAGCCCGATGATCTGCCCGCGGTCCAAAGTCAGGTTCAGGTTATCAAGAGCGTTGTACATCTTGTTATAGCTTTTCGTAAGTCCGTAACATTCTAAGATTGGATTCATATTATTCTACCTCCTTAAGCTGCTCCTGAGTGAGTGCCAGTATTTCTTCCTTCGAAAAGCCCAGCTTATCCATCTTTTCTAAAAAGCTTCGGATATGTTCCTGCGCAAGTTCGGTTTTTAATTGTCTCAGCATTGCTTCATCCTCCGTGATCATACGTCCGCTGGTCCGTTTCGAGTAGACGATGCCGCTCCTTTCCAGTTCGGACAGCGCTTTTTGCATAGTGTTCGGGTTTACAGCAGCCTGAAGAGCAAGCTCTCTTACAGACGGCAGTCTGTCTCCTGGCCTGTAGACACCGGAGACAATATCTAATCGTATCCGTTCCATTAACTGAATATAGATCGGACGGTTATTATCCAGATCCCATGGCATATAGTTCACCTCCTTTAAAGTGTGCAGAAAATTTTATGCCTGATTGATATTCTTTTTTATCATATTATTGTATTAGTTGATTAGTACAATGATATTATTGCACAATAATGAGGATATGTCAACAGAGAATGGGAAGAAAAATCTGGCGGGGATCACATTCGGAAAATATGATCCCCGCCGGAGGAAAGATATTATAAAGATTTTATGGCAAACATTTATTCGATCGGTACGAAATCAGCGACGCCGTGTTTGCACAGCGGGCAGATAAAGTCGTCAGGAAGTTCGTCGCCTTCATAGATATATCCGCATACTTCGCATACAAAGCCTTTTTTGCCTTCAGTCTCCGGCTTTGGCTTTACGTTGCTCTGGTAGTAATTGTAGGTCATCGTCTCGACATTGGAGATCACACGGGCCTCTGTCACAGTACAGATGAACATGCCGTGGGTGTCAAGATCCAGATATTGCTCCACTTTGAGGGACATGAATGCATTGATGTATCTTGGAAGGAACACGAGTCCGTTATCGGAGCGTAAAGTTTCCCAGTCCGCAAACTTGTCAACAGTCCGTCCACTTTGGAAACCGAAGTTTTGGAATACCTTAAACGGCGCTTCTGTAGACAGGCAGTTCACGTTCATGATGCCGGTCTGCTTGATGACATGGTGGGAATAATTGGCCTTATTGATACATACTGCAACACGGTTCGGGCTGTCTGTCACCTGGGATACCGTGTTGACGATCAGGCCGTTATCCTTTTTTCCGTCGTTAGACGTTACGACATACAGGCCGTATCCAATCTTAAAGAGTGCAGTGAAGTCCTGCTTGTTGGCTGTCTCATCATGCTGGGCAAGATAGTTTTTACAAAATTCTTCTGCAAGATCTTCAAGCTGTTTTGTGCTTTCCTCATTGAGTGCAGATTTGATGGATACCGTAGTTTTTGCAAAGGTAAGATTCTTGCAGCCCTCCAGCATTTTCTTCATGGTCCTTGCAGCCAGAGGCGCCCAGGAACCATTCTCGATGAGGCCTATCTTACGGTTCTGGAAGTTGCGCTCGGTCAGATGATTGATAAATTCACGCATGAACGGGAAGATATCCGCATTGTAAGTCGTGGTGGCAAGGATCAGCTTGCCGTAGCGGAATGCATCTTCTACAGCCTCTGCCATGTCGCAGCGTGCAAGGTCATTTACAACAACCTTCGGACAGCCTTTCGCGCGCAGCTTGTCCGCTAAAAGCTCTACAGCTTTTTTCGTATTTCCGTATACAGAGGTATAGGCAATGACGATCCCGCCGGATTCTACACCGTAGGAGGACCAGGTGTTGTAGAGATTAATGTAATACCCCAGATTCTCAGTCAGGATCGGTCCGTGCAGCGGGCAGATGATCTGGATATCAAGTCCGGAAGCCTTTTTCAAAAGATTTTGAACTTGTGCTCCGTATTTGCCCACAATACCGATATAGTAGCGGCGTGCCTCGCATGCCCAGTCCTCATCGACATCAAGCGCTCCGAATTTGCCGAAACCGTCAGCGGAGAAGAGTACTTTGTCATAAGAATCGTAAGTTACGATAACCTCCGGCCAGTGAACCATCGGCGCTGCCACGAAAGCAAGCTCATGTTTTCCAAGGGAAAGGGTGTCGCCTTCTTTCACAACTATCTGCCTGTCCGCAAAATCTGTTCCGAAAAACTGGCCCATCATCACAAATGCCTTCGCGCTTGAGACAATCTTCGTATCGGGATAGACATTCATAAAATTGGCGATATTGGCGGAATGATCCGGCTCCATATGCTGTATGATCAGATAGTCAGGCTTTTTGCTGCCTGTCGCACTCTGAATGTTGTCCAGCCATTCGTGAGTAAAGCGGGCATCGACCGTATCCATGACGGCAATCTTGTCATCCATAATCACATATGAATTGTATGCCATGCCGTTTTCGACAACGTACTGACCCTCAAACAAATCAATGTCGTGGTCATTAACGCCTACATATTTAATGTCGTTCGTAATAATCATCGTATTTCTCTCCTTTATTTTTTCTACTCAAAAGCATTATATCATAATAATTTCCAAATGGATGAAAAATCATAAATTTTTAATGTTTTTGCGTCTCAATTATTAAGAATTATGTTGTACTATCTTTAGCAAAAACTGGAGGAGAAATTCACGATGATATGGACGATGGATATTTTTTCGCTGTATGAGCTGTCATGTGTTCTTCTGCCGTGCCTTATCTGGCAGCTGGCATATGTATTAAAAAAACGGAGATCAGATGAAAAGGTTCCGGCAATATATCTGGTGTGGTCCTGGATCTTCCTGTTTTATCTGTGGATGGTGTTTTTTGTCACAGGTGTAGGGACGATGGGAGATATCTTAAGGTTTTTGCGCGCCGGGGAAAATCCTGTGATAGGCGGATACAATTTTGTACCGTTCGATTCTTTTGGTATTGGATTTGTCCTGAATATTGTCATGTGCATGCCTTTGGGATTCCTGCTCCCGCTTATCTGGAAAAGGTGCAGGAAATGCAGTAAGACAGTGCTGACAGGTTTTTGGTTCTCCCTGCTCATAGAGATCACGCAGATCTTTAACTTCCGGGCAACAGATGTCGATGACCTGATGACGAATACGTGCGGCACACTGATCGGATACGGGATCTGGAGACTGTTCGTAAAAATCTTCGGAGAAAGACTTGTGTCTGCATCTGATGAAAAATATGAAGCAATAAAGTACATTCTCCTTGCTCTGGCAGGGATATTCTTCTTATATCATCCTTTTTTGATCATCAACAGGATGACATAGAGGGCGCTGTATATCATCCATCGGAATTGTTAAGGAGCGTTGTTTATTCATTGTCCGCGATGATTTTTTCCATCATATCCGGATCAAATTCGTCCCTGCGCAGCATCTCAATCTCATATTTATAAGGCGCATAGGACTTCTTCGGTTTTGTGGGAGACGGGATATACGGTGTCTCAAGGATTTTCGGGATGTCTTCGAAATCCGGATGGTGTACGATATAAGACAGCGCCTTGAATCCGATCTCACCGAATCCGAGGTTCGCATGGCGGTCCTTTCTCGCACCGGCAGGATTTTTCGTGTCATTGACATGGAATACGGCAATCTGGTCTTTTCCGATGATCCGGTCAAATTCGCCGATCACTCCGTCAAAATCATGGATGATATCGTAGCCGCTGTCATGGGTATGGCAGGTGTCGAAGCAGACGCGCAGCTTGTCGTTGTAAGCGACTCCGTCATAGATGCGCGCGAGTTCTTCGAATGAGCGTCCGACTTCAGAACCTTTTCCGGCCATCGTCTCCAGGGCGATGCAGACGTCGGTATCCCTGGTGAGTACTTCATTCAGCCCCTTCACGATCTGGCTTACTCCTGTATCCGTTCCTTCGCCTACATGGGCGCCGGGATGGAGGATCAGTACCTTGCTTTTACATGCTTCGGTGCGCGCGATCTCGGTGCGCAGAAAATTAACCGCAAGCTCGTAGGTCTCAGGCTTGACTGCATTTCCAAGATTAATGATATATGGGGCGTGCACTACGATCTCGTGAATATCGTGATTTTCCATATATGCCCACGCAGCGTCGATATTCAGCTCTGAGACATCCTTTCTGCGTGTATTTTGGGGTGCTCCGGTATAGAACATGAATGTGTCAGCGCCGTATGAAACTGCTTCTTTTGCGGAGCCAAGGAGCATCTCCCTGCCGCTCATTCCTACATGTGAACCTATTTTCATCTGCGTATCTCCTTTATCTGTAATCATTTATTTTTTGACAAACTTGTCTTTGCTCTGCCGGCATACCGGGCATGTGTAAGTGTCCGGCAGTTCTTCGAACGGCGTCCCGCCTTCATAGACATAGCCGCAGATCCCGCAGACCCATCTGGAAGAAGATTCCTCTTTTGCGGGATCAGCCTCTTTGGAAGAAATATCTTTCGCGGAAAGGTCATCTTCGGCAATATAGGTAGGTGCATTTTTGGGACTCTTTCCCTTGACGACATTGTGATAGTAGGCATAAGTCATAGCCGGTGTGCTGCCGATGTTGTCCCCCTCGAGGACTTCGCCTAAGAATACTGTGTGGGTGGAAGTCTCCATCTTATCAATGACTTTGCAGATGATGTAGCCGCAGCAGTCGTCTAATACGGGAAGCTCTTCCTTTACGCTGTATGCTATGCCTTCGAACTTGTCCGTGTCCTTTCCTGACTGGAACCCGAACTGCCCGATCAGGGAAGGGGAAGAGGCCTCGGACAAGATAGATACGGCAAATCTTTTGGATGCCTGGATGCAGGAATTCGTGTAGTTATCATGGTTCATGCTGACTGCGATAGTGGCCGGAGATGAGGTGATCTGCATGATGCTGTTGGCAACGCAGCCGGTATTTCTTTCTCCGTCCAGCGTGGAAACTACATATACTCCATAGGATAGGTTGCGGAACACATTTTTATTCATAAGTACATTCTCCTTTCTGAGGATATCTAATAATAGTAATTGTTACTGATATAATAGCATGAGATGTAATATTTGGCAATAATACTATGGACTTTTTTTGAAAAATATACTACCATAAAGAGATTGAAAGGAAAAATCAAATCAGGAGGAGTAGCCATGAACAAGATTATAGATTTTATAGAAGACGAACTGGGCGCCGCTTTTGAGAAGGCGGGGTATGACAGGAGCCTGTCAAAGGTTACAGTCTCTAACCGCCCGGATCTGTGCGAGTATCAGTGCAACGGGGCGATGGCGGGAGCGAAGGCGTATCACAAAGCGCCTTTTATGATCGCGGAGGATGTGATCGCCAATCTTACAGAGAGGGCATACATCGGTGAGATCGGGGCAGTGAAACCGGGCTTTATCAATATTAAACTTGACAGGGATGCGGCGGCGGCTTATCTGAACGAGATGCGCGCGGCGAAAGAACTTGGCATCGGGAAAGCGGACGATCCCCAGATGATCATGGTGGATTACGGTGGACCGAATGTGGCAAAGCCGCTTCATGTGGGGCATCTTCGTTCGGCGATCATCGGAGAGAGTGTGAAGCGTATCGCAAAGAAGATGGGACATAAGGTGCTCGGAGATATCCACCTCGGTGACTGGGGCTATCAGATGGGGCTGATCATCACAGAGCTCAGAGAGCGCAAGCCAGAGCTTCCTTATTTTGATGAAGCGTTTGAAGGGGAATATCCTGAAGAAGCGCCTTTTACCATCAGTGAACTGGAAGAGATCTATCCGACGGCCAGCACTAAGGCAAAGGAGGATGAGGCATACCGGGAAAACGCCCTTCATGCCACTTATCTGCTTCAGAACGGCCATAAGGGCTATACGGCAGTCTGGGAGCACATTATGAAGGTATCGGTTGCCGATCTTAAGAAGAATTACGATAATCTGAATGTAAAGTTCGACCTTTGGAAAGGCGAGTCTGACGCGCAGAGCGATATCCCGGATATGATCGCGCGGCTTAAGGCGGATGGCTTTGCCCATGTTGACCAGGGAGCGCTTGTGATCGATGTACAGGAGGAATCTGACACAAAGGAGATACCGCCGTGTATGATCCAGAAGTCAGACGGGGCGTCTCTTTACGGTACGACGGATCTTGCTACTTTAGTGCAGCGCCAGAGGGATTACGGACCGGACAAAGTGATCTATGTCGCGGATAAGCGCCAGGAGCTTCATTTTGAGCAGGTGTTCCGTGCGGCTAAAAAGACCGGGATCGTGCCAGGAGGGACGGAGCTTTCTTTTCTTGGATTCGGAACGATGAATGGAAAGGACGGCAGGCCGTTTAAGACAAGAGAGGGCGGCATCATGCGCCTGGAGAATCTGATCGCAGACATCGGAGAAGAGATGTATAAAAAGATTACGGACAACCGTACAGTGGAAGAGGCAGAGGCGCGTGCTACGGCAAAGATGGTGGGGCTGGCGGCTATCAAGTACGGGGATCTGTCAAATCAGGCATCCAAAGATTATGTGTTTGATGTGGACCGGTTCACTTCTTTTGAAGGGAATACGGGGCCGTATATTTTATATACGATCGTGCGCATCAAATCTATTCTGGGCAAATATACGGCAGAGGGCAATGAATCTGACGGCCTTAAGATCACCGGAGCGGACAGTGACGGTGAGAAGGCGCTGATGCTCGAAGCAGCCAGATATAATGAAGTGATGGCAGCAGCCTACGAGGAGCTTGCGCCTCACAAGATCTGCGCTTATATCTATGATCTGGCCAATGCGTTTAACCGGTTCTATCACGAGACGAAGATCCTTGCCGAGGAAGATACAAAGAAGAAAGAAAGCTATATAGCGCTGCTTATCCTGGTGAAGGAAATATTGGAGGCATGCATTGATGTACTGGGATTTGAAGCGCCGGAGCGGATGTAAGGAACTGTTGAAGAGGTGTGGAGAATATGGAAGAGACAGTGAAGCTGTTCTATGAGGACAGCCATTTAAAAGAGTTTGACGCAGAAGTCCGTGCCTGTCTGCCGGACGGGGAGGGGTACAGGATCGTTCTTGACCGGACGGCATTTTTCCCGGAAGGCGGAGGCCAGTATGCAGATACAGGGATGCTTGGCGGCGCGGAAGTATCTGATGTCCGGGAAAAAGAGGGTGTCGTATATCACATGACGAAGGAGCCGCTCCCGGAAGGGAAAAGGGTACAGGGAAGGATTAACTGGGAAAAGCGTTTCGAAAGGATGCAGCAACATTCGGGCGAGCATATCATCTCGGGGATCGTCCACAGGCGGTTCGGTTATCATAATGTAGGCTTTCATCTGGGAGACGAATACTGTACGCTGGATTTTGACGGGCCGATCACGAAGGAGCAGTTAAAAGAGATCGAGCGGGAGGCCAATGGAGCTGTTTTTGAAAATGTGGATATCGAGGTAACTTATCCGTCCAAAGAGGAGTTAAAAACGCTGGATTACCGCAGTAAGATCGAGATCGAAGGACAGGTGCGCATCGTCACGGTGTCGGGATACGATGTGTGCGCCTGCTGTGCGCCTCATGTGAAAAAAACCGGTGAGATCGGCCTGATCAAGCTGGTGAATATGATGAATTACAAGGGCGGTGAGCGGATAAGTATGCTCTGCGGATACCGTGCTCTCTCTGACTATGACAGGAAGGATGAGAATACCAAAGCAATCTCATCCTCTCTGTGTGCGAAAGAGGCGGACATCGCCCATGCGGTGGAGCATCTGAAGAGCGAGCAGCTCTCACTTAAAGGAAAGATGGCTGCACTGATGCAGAAGATGATCAGATACCGGGCAGCGGAGATTGACGTGACGGGAGAGATCGTCACGGTATTTGACGGCGAACTTTCGGGAAATGCGCCGAGAGAGCTGATGAACCAGCTCCTTTCGCGGGGGGCGAAGGTGTGCGCGGTATTTGCTGGGACGAAGGAGGACGGATACCGTTATGTGATCGGAAGCCGCGGGGAAGATGTGCGGCCGATGTGTAGGAAGCTTAATGAAGCATTTTCCGGCAGAGGAGGAGGAAAGCCGGAGATGGTCCAGGGTTCTTTGAAAGGTAGCGAAGAAGAGATCAGGAGATTTTGTGCAGGAGGAGTTAGAGATGAAGAAATTTAACAAGCTGGTGGCGGCGGCTCCGGTGAACCTTGTGGGATGGGCAAGGGAGGAATTGAAGGAATATGCCGATAAGGTAATATTTTATAGCGAAGAGCCGAAGGATGAAGACGATTTTGCCGACAGGATCAAAGATGCCGATGCGGTACTGGTAGGATTTGCCACCCGGATGGGCGAAGAGGTCTTAAAAAAAGCGCCCCGCCTTGAATATGTAGGTATGATATGCAGTCTGTACTCGGAGGAGAGCGCCAATGTGGATATCGCATTTGCGCGGACGAGAGGGATCACAGTGAAGGGTGTACGAAACTACGGGGACAGAGGCGTGGCAGAATATGCGGTCTGTCAGCTTATCCAGATACTGCACGGTTACGGTCTGCCTCTCAGGGGGGAGAAGATGCGGGAGATCACCGGACTCAAAGTGGGTATGATCGGCATAGGCGATTCAGGCGGCCTGATCGCAGATGCGCTTCATTTTTTTGGGGCAGAGGTTTCCTACTTTGCCAGGAGCGTAAAGCCTGAGCGGGAAAAGCAGGGGATCTATTACAAGCCATTGCCGGAGTTGCTCCGGGACAGTGAGGTGGTGTTCACCTGCCTGAACAAAAATACGATCCTTCTTCATAAAGAGGAGCTTGAATTGTTCGGCAGCGGAAAGATCATGTTCAATACATCCATAGGCCCTGCAGCGGATATGGACGCTTTAGAGGAATGGATCCGGCAGCCGGGCAATCTGTTCTGCTGCGATATGACAGAGGCTCTCGGCGATATGTCCAGGGAGACGAGGGAGAGGGAGAATGTGATCTGCATGGGGGCATCATCGGGGATGACCTCTCAGGCATATGATCTTCTTGGAAGAAAATCACTGGATAATATCAGGGATTATCTGGAGCGTGTGCAGGAATAATTATCACCTGTGCGTCTATCGACAAAAAACATGCCGCCGTACGATGGAAAAAAATGTATTTTTCGGGAATTTAATATGGGTTTAATCTTTGTTATATAAGATGGCAGATGACGGAAGAAGATGTGTTGCTGTGAATGGAGTAAGCAGTAACAAAAGTATAAAGTAAGGGGTAGATAAATATGAACAGAAAATACAGATTTATTGCAGCATTGTTAATTCTGAGTATGGTGATCACAGTATTTCCAGAGACGGCGTTAGCTGAAGATTTGGAAAATCAGGATGACCGTCCGGCAGTCACAGAAGAAGTACAGATGGATTCTGAATCTGAGCCGCAGAAAAACCTGGAAGAGGCTGCCAGTGATACAGAAGATCTGCAGGATGAAGATCTGACAGGTACTGATTTGGATGACCCGGGACGGGGAAGGCTCAGCGGTCAGGAGATACCGGCGGAGTTTTATGCCGGCGGGATACAGACGAGGGCTGCGTCAAAGATTACTCACAACAGCAGATTCGCCGGATATACGATTAAGCAGGGAATCGACGTGTCAAAGTGGAATAATACGATCAACTGGACAGCTGTCAGAAATGCAGGGATAGAGTTTGCCTTTATTCGGACATCCTACAGAGGAACGGAAACCGGAAAACTAGCGAAAGACCCCACAGCGCCCGCGAATATGGTCAATGCAAATAATGCCGGAGTAAAAATCGGCGCCTACATATTTTCGCAGGCGATCACAGTAGAAGAAGCCGTAGAAGAGGCGGACTATCTTTTACAGACAGTACAGGGATACAATATTACGATGCCGTTAGTGTTTGATTTTGAGTACTATTCCGGAGGGCGTCTGTCGAGTAAGACAAAATTAACGAAGAGAGAGCGTACGGATATCTGCCTGGCATTCTGCGACAGGGTTAAACAGGCAGGATATACTCCGCTTGTATATGCGAACAAGAGCATGTTCAGCTCCGATCTGTATGCATCGGAGATCACTTCAAAGTATCCGGCGTGGCTGGCACATTATACGACAAAGACGGACTACGCAGGAGACTACGACTTTTGGCAGTATACTTCTACGGGAAGTGTATCCGGCATCTCGGGGAATGTAGACATGAACTTCTGGTATATCAAACCGGGGACGAATGTTTCGTTCGGAACAGGCGGTGTGTCGCTGCCCGGATCAGATACTCTGGCAGCTCCCGCAGTACCTAAGGTGTCGGCAAAGGCTTCAGGCTCTGATGCAGTGAAGCTGTCATGGGATAAGGTGGCGGGTGCAACTGGATATCTGATCTACCGCTATAATACATCCACCGGAAAATATGAAAGAATCAAGAAAATAGAAAGCAACAGTACGGTTTCTTATACGGATACCGGAAGAAGTGCGGGCACGACTTATCAATATAAGGTAAAATCCTACAAAAAGAAAAATGGTCAGACAGCAATCTCCAGTGCGGCGGCCGTCAGTGCAACGACAGAGTCAGCGCAGCCTGTCCAGTCTGTCCAGTCCGTTTCAAAGACCGGGAAGACTAACGGAACAGGGATCGTCGTCCGTTCCGGACCGGATACATCCTATAAGAAGCTTAAGACACTGGGAATCAATACGAGCGTATCCATAACCGGAACGATCGGAAGCTGGTATCGTATATCCATTAAGATCAGCGGAAAGACCAAGACGGGATATATTAAAAAGACCTATGTGACGGTTATCGGAAAGCCTTCTCTGAGTGCGTCGGCAGCTTCAAAAAGCAAGATCAAGCTGAAGTGGAAGAAGATATCAGGTGCAAGCGGCTATCAGATTCAGCGATATAATTCATCGAAGAAGAAGTATGTGACGGTCAAGACGGTAAAAAAAGGAGCCACGACTTCCTACACTAACAC
>CATLEM010000042.1 GCA_949916155.1 uncultured Dorea sp. | reverse complement strand
TCTCAGAAACACTTGTCAACAAATCAGAAAAAGAAGCTTCCACTGACAGGATAGACCGGTGTCTGACAAGCCGTTTTCTCGGTCTGCCTGTTTTTCTAATGATCATGGCTCTTGTATTCTTCCTGACTTTCACCATCGGCGACTGGCTGAAAGGATATTTTGAGATCGGACTGGAAATTTTTTCTGCTTTTGTGGCGGAAGGACTTTCGGCAGTACATACAGATCAGATGCTTTCCTCTCTGATCCTTGACGGAATCATAGCGGGTGTCGGCGGAATCCTTACCTTTCTGCCGAATATATTTATCCTTTTCCTTGCCCTTGCAATTTTAGAAGACAGCGGGTATATGGCACGGGTCGCTTTTGTCATGGACGATATCATGAGCCGCCTGGGCCTGTCGGGGCGCGCCTTCCTCCCGCTCCTGTTGGGATTCGGGTGTACGGTGCCTGCCCTTATGGCTTCTCGTGCATTAGAACAGCCAAAAGACCGTTTTAAGACGATCCTGATCACCCCTTTTATGTCCTGCAGCGCCAGACTTCCAGTCTATGTGCTGTTTTCTTCCATGTTTTTCGGAAGAAATGCGATGTTCGTATGCTATGCCCTCTATCTTCTGGGGATAATCATTGCCATCGCAACTGCATACATACTATCCAAAATAGACGGAAGTAAGGCTGAACATGCACTGTTGATCGAACTTCCGGAATATAAATCGCCGAATATACATACCATCGCTATCTATGTCTGGGAAAAAGTCAAGGATTATCTGAGCAAAGCCGGAACTGTCATCTTTATCGCTTCCGTCATCATGTGGGTTATCTTAAATTTCGGTCCGGCAGGATACGTTACAGATATCAGCCAGAGTTTCGGCTCTCTGATCGGGAAGGTGATCGCCCCGTTGTTTAAACCTGCGGGACTTGGATACTGGCAGATCGTCGTTGCGCTGATTGCGGGAATCGCAGCAAAAGAAGTCGTTGTTTCAAGCTGCAGTGTACTGTTCGGCATCCAGAATATCACTTCCGCTTCGGGCATGGATTCTATGGTATCTGCCCTTGCTTCTCTTGGTTTCGGTGCTGCCAATGGCCTTGCCCTGATGGTATTCTGTCTGCTCTATGTGCCTTGTACTGCCTCCATAGCAACCATGCACCGTGAACTTCAGAGCGTGAAAAAAACTTTGGGAATCATCTTATACCAGCTTGCTGTCGCATGGATAATGAGTGTGATCATATACCATGCCGCTCTTCTGTTTTAATCTGTCTATACAGCAAAAAAATGTGCAGGAACTGACATGGTTCTTTCTGACCTCTGTCATTCCTGCACATCTTTTTTACGTCATATACTTACGGCAGCTTTCTGTGCTGCAGATATTCAAATTCTATCGGATCGATCGGATCGATCGGATTCTCCACTTCGCCTTTGAGCCTGCGCTTTCTCCATTTCAAAAGCGCACCGCTCTTATTATAAAACCAGAAAGAATAGGGCAGTATCTTACTTGCCTTTCCGATCCGCTCTTTCGTGGTTTTTGTGTAAAGTGTTCCGCCTGTCTCGATCGGTACTTTTCTTCGGATCAGTGAGATCAGTTCTGTCTCACAGGTGACCGGCTCCGGCAAGATCGTATATGCCTTCCCGACACATTCTAACTTATGGGAATCACTCCCGGCAATCCCGGGCTTTTTATATCTATCTGCCAACTGTAGAGCTCCCTCATTGGAATGTACCGGCTCACAGGCGTTAAATGTCTCGATGAAATCGAATCTTTTTATCACTTCCGGCGAATGATAATATCTCTTCGTATGGGCAAAACTCATATATTTCTCTCCGCAAGGATGAGCCGGCCCCAGAATACCTCCATGCCGGTGTACAAAATCGATCAATACAGCTACCGGCAGTCCTCTGATCTCCAGAAGGCGCATTCTTACTCCCTCCGGCATGATACAGATGATATGGCCTGCATCACAGGTATCATATTCAATCCCCTTAAGCACGACAAAATCCTCATGGAGTTTGCCCTTCATATGATATTTCCAGTATCTGTATCCTTTATAAGTATCGTGGTCTGTAATAAGCATCCCGTCAAAGCCATTCTCCTTCAGCTTCGTGATATAATCATCAAGGCCAACTTTACTGTCTATCGATCCTTCTTTTACGTGACAGTGCATATCAAGTTTCATGATCAGCCCTCCTTCACAATTTATCTTCCGGTTTTAATATTATGCCGCCTTTTGTTCAAAATACAATAACATCCGGTTAATCATCCATATCTTCTTCGTCATCATCGTCAAGAAGCATCCTTGCCTTCTCAACCTCAGATTCCATAAAATCTTTTTTCTTTCTCCATTTTATATTTTTCCTCTCTGTCTTTCCCTCCCTCTTTGAATACATGATAAACTGTACGATCATACCAGGCACCGCCAGCGCAGCTGCTATTCCAAGACAGATAAGAGGATTGCCCGCAAAACCCGCCAGTGATGCAATACCTAGTCCCGCCGACGCTCCGCCGCTCAGCGACGTAACGATGACAGCCCCAGGTTCTGCAAATATCATCGCAATTATGCCAATAACAGCTGCCGCTCCAAGTGCCGCAAGCACATATGTCTTCTCACTGGTGCCAAACACCGCAAGCACCGCTGACACTACAGCTGTAAATGCCATAAGAAATACCGCGACTCTGTACAGGAAAAATATTAATGCCGCCAAAACAACTGCACAAGCAAAAATAATGATTATCCTTGTGTATCCTGTAACATTCGCTATACTGCTGATAACTGTCCCGGCTGCAGCGCCAATGCAAAACCCCATCAATGCCGAGATGATCTTTATCAGTTTCAGTCCCAAAAAACAAAGCAGCAGACCAACGGCAATTGATGCTATCATAACACCCATACCAAGTTCTCCAAGCTTTCCCGCCAGAAATATTGCTGTCGGCCCGTCTGCACCCCCGATCGCTTTGGCCGCTTCCGTTATACTCTGTAAATTATCCATACTTCCTTCTCCTTTGTTTCCTGTAATTTCTTCCCCTTATATCATCTTATCTCACAATCCTCATAAAGGCAAGCAAAAAAGACAGGCATCAAATATATTCCATAAATGACACCCATCTTTTGCATATTGCGATATCTCTCTTCCCGTACAAATACTTTCTCTGTCAGATATTTTAGAATGTTACTGCACCGGTCTCTGTCTTATTGATCACATAATAAACCGCTGCTTCCTCCGGCTTTATATAAAGCTCCATACTCTTAATATCTCCCACCTTATTTCCGGTCTTTGTCCACGCTTTTTTTACATCCGCAATAATATCTTTCTCTTCTACCTGCTTTCCATAATACTCAACAACTGTCTTTACCTTTATCTCTTTTTTAGCCGCCGGTTTCTTTGCAGGTGCAGGCTTTGCAGTCTTCTTCGCTGCCGGCTTCACTTCTGTCTTCTTCGGTTCTGTTGCTTTGTTATCTACGGGTACTTTTTTCTCTGCTGCTTTATTATCTGCAGAACTCTTTGCAGATGCTTCCCTGACTGCCGGTGCTTTCTCTGATACTGCTTTTTCCGTTGTCTGAACTGTCTCAGCAGCTGCTTTGGTTGTTTTCTTTGTGGCCATAATAATTCCTCCTAGTCCCATAAACCCTTTTTGTCTTCGTGCACATTATAACATATCCTTGAAAAAATGCAATTCTTTGAAAAAATCCCATTGTTTTGCCCTAAAAACGTTATATTCCCGCTTAAAATCCTATGAATATTTCCATAGACTCCAGTACAGTTCCCGCCGTAACTGCAAAAATAAACAATAATCCGGCAATTTTAGCATTTTCTTTTTTGTGATTATTTACCCTGCACAATACAATAAGGCCCACTCCTGTACCAGCACAAAGTCCGGAAATTACAGATGCAAATGATATGGCTCCGTTCAGGTAAAGCTGTATTAAGATCACCGATGCCGCACAGTTTGGGATAAATCCAATCACTGCCGCTATCACCGGCTGTAAAACTGTATCTCCCAGAAATACGGCCGACAAACGCTCGATTCCCAAAAACTGGATACAGAAATTCAAAACACCGGTAAAGACAAGCAAATATAAAAATATCTTTACTGTGTGGCGCCACGCAGCCGTCAGCATACCTTCTGATTCTTCGTGACAGCCGCAATTCCCTGCAATCCTGTCACAGCTTCTGCTCACCGGCGTCCTGTCCTTCAAAAACATATCCGTAAAGTATCCCGCCGTGATACCGATCAGAACCTTTGCCAAAAGAAGTGCTCCTACCTCTTTAAACCTGTCCGGATCACTCAGGATGATCAATACCGCTTCGTCCGATGTTGCAAGGAATACTGCCATCAATGTACCGAGCGAGATAACTCCTCCTGCATACAGATTCGCAGCCATCACTGAAAAACCGCACTGAGGCACACATCCCACAAGCGCTCCCACGACCGGCCCCTTTCTTCCCATCTTCCGGAACACTCTGCCTGCCAGATTCTCAGAGTAATGTTCCAATGCCTCGATAAGAAGAAATGCAGTAAATAAAAATGGCAGCATCTTCAGACAGTCTACCCCAGTGTCAAGAATAATATCCGATAAAAGTCCCATATACAATTAACCTTCCAACCGCTCTATGCTTTATAGATCATCTCAAGCACATCCACCATTCTTTCAATACCAAGCCTGCTGGCATTCAGTACGATCTGGTAGGTCTCTTTGCTCCCCCACTCAAGCCCGGTATGAGATTCATAATAGTATCTGCGCTCTCTGTCAACTTTCGTAATCTTATCCGCCGCTTTCCGCTCAGACATGTCATACCGCTTTGCGATCCTCCTGACGCGGTCTTCCATATCCGCGCAGATAAATACATCAATACAATTTTCATGATCTTTAAGCACCTGATCTGCACATCGTCCCACGATCACACAGGGACCGCGGTCAGCCAGTTTACGGATAATCTCTGTCTGGAGCTCATAGACCTGTTCGTTAAGCGGCTGGATCGCCTCTATATTGTCTGCATCTCTTGAGTATTCTATCGGTGCGAGAACATATCCCGCAAGAAAACTGTTAAGAGTCGTCTCATCTACAGCCCGCGCCGTCTCCTCGCGGATATCAAGCTTTTTGGCTACCATCCTCACCAGATTATTATCATAGAGGGGAATATCCAGCCGCGTTGCCAGCAGATTCCCGATCTCATGTCCTCCGCTTCCGAATTGCCTTCCGATCGTAATAATTTTGTGAGTTTTCATACAAATACCTCCCTTAAGTGTACCTAAATTATCAGTTTCCGGACAAAAACAATCTTCTTCCGTTGTATTTTAAAATATTATACTACAAAATATCACGGAATAGGAAATTAATTCATGATTAATTTCCTCAGTTCCAGGGGCATTTTTTCTCTTTGTACGGAATATAAATATTGTACATACTTTTAATACCATTAAAATACATCAATTTTCCTTAATATAAATCAATATTTTTAGCACTTTGGCATTTTTATATGATATTTTTACATAAAAAATGGTTTTTTTGTCTAAAAACGTGGAAAATGTCACGAAATAATTGTATAATATAAATCAACATCAATGAAAGAGAGGACTCATTATGAAACAAAATAACATGCTAGCAATGATTTTGGCCGGCGGTCGTGGCAGCCGTCTTCATGAGTTGACTAATAAAGTAGCCAAGCCGGCCGTTTCATATGGTGGAAAGTATCGTATTGTAGACTTTCCTCTCAGTAACTGCGCTAACAGCGGAATCGATGTTGTAGGTGTTCTCACCCAATATGAATCCGTACTTCTGAACAGTTACGTAGCAGCAGGAGGACGCTGGGGTCTCGATGCCAGAGACAGCGGCGTATTTGTTTTGCCGCCGAGAGAAAAAGCCGATGCGAATCTGGACGTTTACCGCGGAACTGCAGATGCCATTTCACAGAATATTGATTTTATCGATTCCTATTCCCCGGACTACTTACTCGTTCTGTCCGGAGACCATATCTATAAGATGAATTATGCCAAGATGCTTGCTCACCATAATGAATGTAACGCAGATGCTACGATCGCGGTTATTGAAGTACCGAAAAAAGAGGCAAGCCGTTTTGGTATCATGAACACGGATGAAAACGGATGTATCGTAGAATTTGAAGAAAAACCGGAGCATCCGAAGAGCAATCTTGCCTCCATGGGTATCTACATATTCAGCTGGAAGACACTTCGCAAAATGCTGATTGCGGATATGAAAAACGCGGATTCAAATCATGACTTTGGCAAGGATATCATTCCTGCCCTTTTAGCTGATAACCGCAAACTTGTTGCTTACAAGTTCAAGGGCTACTGGAAGGATGTAGGAACTATCGATTCCCTTTGGGAAGCTAATATGGATCTTTTAGATTCAGACAATGATCTGGATCTGAGTGACCCGACCTGGAAGATCTATACGGAAGACACCACGACACTGCCGCAGTATCTCGGACCGGATGCAGATATAAAGCGCGCTTACATCACCCAGGGCTGTGTTGTTGACGGAGAAGTTAAGAATTCTGTTTTGTTTACCGGTGCAAAGGTCGGCAAAGGCGCGAAGATCATCGACAGCGTACTGATGCCGGGTGTTGAAGTTGAAGAAGGCGCTGTTGTCAAGCGTGCTCTTGTTGCAAATGATGTCAGGATCGGCAAGGGTGCAAAAGTCGGAAGCGCCAACAGCGAACACATCGAACTTGTTGCAAAACGTGTAAAGGGGGTAGAGTAATATGTGTGATGCATTAGGAATTGTAAGTTTTGCCGGAAATCATATCTGGGTAGAGGGTCTTCATGATTACCGCCCGATTGCAGCATTTTCATTCCTCGGAAGATACCGCATCGTGGACTTCCCGATTTCCAACATGAGTAACAGCGGCATGGATCACATTCAGGTATATCTGAACGCAAAACCCCGTTCACTGATCGAACATCTTGGTTCGGGACGTCATTATAACATCAACTCCAAGAGAGGTAAACTCCACATGCTGTTTGCCGGCAGTATGATCGACCATGATATGTATAATAATGACATTGCAGCATACATGGAGAATCTCGAGAGCATTGCACATGCGAATCAGCCATATGTCATCATCGCTCCAAGCTATATGGTATACAAACAGGATTTCCGTTCTCTGCTCAATACGCATATTGAATCCGGCGCAGATATCACACTTTTATATCATTCTGTTGATAATGCCAAAGATGCATATGTGAACTGTGATATATTGAACTTAAACAAACAGAAAGGTGTTCTCTCCATTGAGAAAAACCGTGGCAATGCCAAGAACCGCAACATTTTTATGGATACATATGTAATGAGGAAAGATCTTTTCATCGACCTGATCAAGCAGGCAAAAAAGACTTCCTCACTGTATACGCTTTCCGATATCGTCAGCAGTGAATGCGGCGAAAACGGTTCTTTAGATATACGCGGAGCATCGCACCGTGGCTACTTTGCGGCTATTACAGATTTCAAAGGTTATTACAATGCCAATATTGAACTGACTGATTACAGTACTGCAACTTCTTTGTTCGAATCAAACTGGCCAATCTACACAAGAACCAATGATTCAAGCCCTACTCATTATTCAGAGGACGGAAGTGCGAAGAATTCTGTTATCTCCAACGGCTGTCTGATTGAAGGTACAGTTGAGAACTCTGTTATCGGACGAGGTTGTACGATCAAGGAAGGAGCTGTAGTGAAAAACTGTGTAATCCTGTCCGATGTAACTATCGGCGCAGGAATTCATGCCGAGAATCTTGTCATCGACCGCAACGCAAAGCTGACCAAAGTAAAAGAGGTCGCTGCTGATGAGGGCGATCCGCACTATGTAAAACGTTATGATATGATTTAACATTTATCTCTATCATATAAAAAACAGGCAGTCGCATGCCCATAAGATGTGACTGCCTGTTATCTGTTTTGCAATATATAGTAACGTTTCTAAATATTTTCCGTATACCTGCAGCCCGGATAGCCGCTGCAACCCCAAAATTCACCGAATCTTCCGCTCCGTTTCCTCATAAACTGTCCGCATCTCGGACAGATCTTCAGGGCTTTTCTGATATCCGGCGTCTCAAGATCCCTTCCCAGATTTTCAAATACTTTCTGATTCATCCGGCAGTCAGCCAAAGCGCGGTGCGCTCCATTCACCGAAATTTGATAATGCTTCGCCAGAGCTGTAAGCTTATGGTTAGAAAGCTGCGGCAGGCACTGTCTCGCCAGTGCCAATGTATCTATGTAATCATTCACAAATGACTTTCCCCAGTAAGTATACGCATCCCTTTGGATAAACTTCATATCAAAACTGTGAATATTATGCCCTACCAGAACCATTTCTCCGGCAAATGCGTTAAAATCCGCTAAAACTTCTTCAAATACCGGCGCATCCTCTACCATGTCATCATAGATATGATTGACCTGAGACGCCCGGTACGGAATCTTCATCTTTGGATTAACCAGCGCAGAAAACTCGTCCACCACCTTTTTCCCCTGCACTTTTACCGCCGAAATCTCTATAACTTGATCTGTCATGCAGTTGATCCCTGTCGTCTCCAGATCAAAAACCACGTAATCTGCTGTGTATTTATCAATTTTTCTTCCTTTTGTATCTCCAAGCATTTTTTCTCCTTCCGGCACAGCGCCTTGGGCCTCTTTCTATTAATACTTCCGCAAAGTATCTGCCGAATCATCCGTTGTTTTATCAATGTCTTTGATCACGATATAATATCCGTCGTCCCCATTCGTCTTTACGAATACCCGGTCCCCGGCTCTTTTTCCCCGTATCGCCTTTCCCACCGGCGATTCAATACTGATAAGTCCCTGCATCGAATTGCCCCTCACACTGGTCACAAGGCGGTACTTTTCCGTCTCATCATCATCTTCAAAATATACCGTTACTGTATTATTAATACCGACCTCATCATCCCCTGATTCGTCAGATATAATCCGTGCATGTTTCAACATCTTCTCCAGATAACGGATCCGGCTTTCATTGCGGTTTTTATCCTGCTTGGCCGCCTTGTACTCAAAATTCTCACTTAAGTCCCCCTGCGCCCTCGCCTCTTTTACCGCTTCAAGTTCTTTTTTTCGCACCACCAGCTTCCGGTACTCAATCTCTTCCTTTATCTTCTGCACGTCGCTTTTCGTCAACTGCTCTCCCATATAATCCTCCTGCCTCAACCATATTATTCTTCAGAAAGCACCCATTCTACTTCCTGCACGGCCATCTCACATATCCCGGCAATTTCCTCCGGTCCCTTCCCCTGCATATGCAGCCGGAAAATTTTGCGCGTTTTTTCAATTCCTCGTTTCTCTCCACAGCGTTCTCCCTGCTCTTTTCCCCTCTTAAACGCACTTTCCATCTGGCTGTTATAGTCCTTAAGCGCCTTCTCCCTCGCTTCATACTCCAGCCGTTTCCTGTCGTCCGCGCTTAGTTCAAGCAGTGCCGAATATGCCTCTTCCATATATTCATTCGTCTTTGCCATATCCTCAAACTCCTTCTTCGTCTTCCCACTGAAAAACTTCATCCACGCAAGAAAGTCTGTATAAGAAAGCTTTTCTGATATATATATATTAACACAAGTATCCTTTTCAAAAAAGCACAGAATTCCAGACAGAAAAACATTGCTTTGCGAAATCATACGCCCCTCTCGATCTCGTCCCGCTTTTTTCTGATCCACTCCCGCCTCTCTTTCACGCCTATCCAGGTAATTTTCCAGATTCCTGTCATTAATGTATACTGAATTACCAGATTAATAGCAATAAATATCATCGCGTCCGTAACACCGTCAAATCCATCTATCTTCCATGTTGTCAAAAATGCGCTCCCTATTACGATAAGCGGCAGAATATAATAAAAACATTTCATTTTTTCTGTCCGGTTACAGTCTTTTTCTTCTTTTTCGAGAAACGTCCCGACAGACAGCTCTCCTTTACCTTTTTTCAGGTTCTTTTTTCTCGCCTTTTCATATTTTTTCTCCATCTCTTCTGCAAATTCTTTATGGCTCTCTTCCTGCACCAGATCAAAAAACTTCACTTTTTCCCTTTTCATATGCCTGCCCCGCAGCAGATAATGAAGGCACAGATAGACGCCTGAAATCCCGAGCACAAGCCAGACAGGGCAGTTAAAAAGCCGCAGACTGTTAAGCTCCATAAAGTAAAAGATGATCACAAATCCGAGAACCGCCGTTAAGGCCGACGCCGCTTTTAGTATTTTCATGGAAATCTGTTTCTTTTTAAACATAATACGCCGCAGCACGATATTCAGTATCATCGCCAATACTCCCGCCGTGAAAATACCGATAAAATACCCGGATATATTCAAGCTGCTGAAATGCTCCCACGCGCTGGCGCCGCTTCCAGACACCTCAGCAGATTCAGGGAACAAAAGATCAAGGACAGATACAAAAACTAAAACCTTCGCAATAGATTTCATCCAGTCCAGCACAAATAATATCCGGTTCTTTACACCAAAATCCGAGCAGAAAGTCTCACAGAACTGTTCCAGATCATTTCCCGTAATTTTATGAACCGGCTTTCCCATCTTTTCAGCGCTTAAAAATATATCCAGCAATTCCCCCATCCGCTCCTCTTTCGTATGATCGTCCACATTCTGACTCTGAACATACATCTCTATCTGTTCAAACACATCCAGATATTTTTTGCCTAATTTATCCGTGTAAAATACATAACTGTCTTTCATCCCTCTATTCCCCCTTCAAAACCGTATCAGCCGCAGCCGTGATCTTTTTATAATTCGCTTTAAAACTATCAAGCGCCTTTTCTCCGGATTCCGTAACAGAATAATACTTCCGAACAGGCCCATAGGGTGATTTGGCTCTCCGGCAGGCAATCAGCCCCTTTTTTTCAAGCCTTGTCAGAACCGGATACAAAGTCCCTTCCAGCAGAGTTTCAAACCCGCAGGTTTCAAGCCTTGCTAAGATTTCATAGCCGTAAGTCTCTCCCTCCGCGATAACTGCCAGAACGCATCCTTCTAAAATCCCCCGCAAAAGCTGTGATTCCTCCAATTCCTCACCCCTTCCTCTTAACCTACTATATGATACATAGTAGATTTCTTACAGTATAATTCAGCTACTCTGTGATGTCAAGTAGCTTGATAAAAATATAATCGATATTGAAAAAACCATCTTCCGGATTTATAATAAGGAAGCATATATAAAAAGTCATTTTATCATTATTTTTATTTAGAGGAGAACCCTATGCAGCAGGCAAATTTATCCACTTTAAAAGAAATCCGCTTTCACGGTACGAAGTCCTTTCCCTGCGCCATCTACCAGACACGCCCTCTCGGGAATGGCACACTTGTCAAGCATCACTGGCATGAAGAGGTTGAAATCCTGTATTTTTTTGGCGGCGATTTCCGCCTGGAGATCAATATGGAACAATTTTTTGTCCGCACAGAGGCAATCTACTTCATCAATCCCGGCGAACTTCACAGCATTTTTACAGAGAATGAAGTAAGTTCCGGAGAGGACGCCATCGTCTTTTCATTAGATATCTTAAACTTTGGCTCTTACGATGCGATCCAGTCACAATTGATCCAGCCTGTACAAAATAAAACCCTATTATTCCCCCGCTGCCTTCTGCCCGGTCAAAAAGAATTTATCCCTGTCCGTGACGCTTTTTTTGAGACAATGCGTTCATTCGGACAGCCTTTAGACGGAGAAGTTCCTCTAAAGTACGGGGCTGTCACGGACGACCTGACAAACCAGCTGCTTATCAAGTCCTCTCTGCTGCGCATCCTTGCCGTCCTTTCCGGCAGCCGGCTTTTCATGCCTATAGGAAACAATCACAACAAACGCGTAGAGGAGATCAAGACAGTCCTCACTTATATAAAAGAAAATTATAAAGATAAAATATATATTCAGGATCTGGCAGATCAGGTTAATATGAATCCCCAATACTTCTGCCGTTTCTTCAAGAAATCCATCGGACGCTCTCCCATGGAGTATCTGAACGATTACCGGCTCAAGCAGTCCCTTCGTCTGCTTAAGAATACGGATCTGCCCATAACCGATGTCTGTCTGGAATGTGGATACAATAATCTCGGAAATTTTCTCCGTTCATTTAAAAAGTACACGGATACTACGCCTTTAAAATATCGCAAGCAAGTTCAATAGCAACATAAAAAAGTCAATATTTCGTAATTTTTAATCAGAGAAACATAAGACATTCCATAAAAAATTTACTATAATTGACGTAAGATAATTATTGTAAGCTTTGCGTCCTTTTCCTGAGACGCGCACATGGCTTACAGAAATCGGAGGTACAGATTATGGCACATGAAATAACAAAAAAATGGTGGCACGATAAAGTGGCTTATCAAATCTATCCGAAAAGCTTTTATGATTCCAACGGAGACGGCGTCGGAGATATTCCCGGTATCACCAGTAAGCTGGACTATCTTAAAGATCTTGGCATAGACATCGTCTGGCTGTCCCCGTGCTATTGTTCGCCTTTAGCTGACGAAGGCTACGATATCTCGGATTACTACAATATCGATCCCCGCTTCGGTACGATGGAGGATATGGATACGCTGCTTTCCGAGGCAAAAAAACGGGATATGTACATACTGATGGATCTGGTGGTAAACCATTGTTCCGACGAACACGAATGGTTTAAAAAAGCCTGCGAAGATCCGGATGGGAAATACGGTAATTTCTTCTATTTAAGAGACAAGAAAGACGGAGAACTTCCCACCAACTGGCGCTCTTACTTCGGCGGTCCTGTGTGGGAGGACCTTCCGGGGACAGATAAGCAATACCTGCATGTATTCCACAAAAAACAGCCGGATCTTAACTGGGAAAATCCGGAACTCAGAGAAGAGGTCTATAAAAACATAAACTGGTGGCTGGATAAAGGTCTGGGCGGCTTCAGGATCGACGCTATCATTAATATCAAAAAAGCGCTTCCCTTTAAAAGCTATGAGCCAGACCGTGACGACGGACTGTGCAGCGTTCAGGCAATGTTAAAAGAAGCTCGCGGTATCGGAGAATTTTTAGGCGAGATGAGAGATCGGACATTCAAAAACTATGACGCTTTCTCCGTCGGCGAGGTCTTTAATGAAAAACCGGAAGAGATTTCTGATTTCATCGGGGAAAACGGATATTTTTCCAGTATGTTTGATTTTAATGAGACGATTTTCGGCTCCAGCGAAAAGGGATGGTACGATGCAGCCCCTATTACGCCGGACGACTACAAAAGATGTTGTTTTGAGTCTCAGGCGAAAGTCGGAAATATCGGTTTTCTCTCGAATATCATCGAGAACCATGACGAGCCCCGCGGCGTCAGCCGCTATATCCCGGAGGGCGAGTGCTGCGTACAGAGCAAAAAGCTTCTTGCTGCCCTTAATTTTATGCTCCGGGGACTTCCTTTTATCTATCAGGGCCAGGAGATCGGCATGGAAAATACGGTATTTTCTTCTATTGATGAGGTTGATGATATCAGTACACAGGATGAGTACCGGGTTGCGTTAAAGGCAGGTCTGTCCCCCGAAGAAGCATTAAAAGCCGTATCAAAATTCAGCCGGGATAACGCCAGAACGCCGATGCAATGGTCTGATGAAAGAAACGCCGGATTCACGGCTGGTACCCCCTGGCTTAAAGCGAACCCGAACTACACCGAAATCAACGTTGCCGCACAGCTAAATGATCCTGATTCCGTACGAAACTTCTATAAAAAACTCATTGCCCTGCGCAAGAACCCGGAATACAGGGAAACTATCGTGTACGGAACCCTTGAGCCTGTCTGGGAGGATCGGCACAATCTGATGGCATACTGCCGCAAAGGTGAAAAGACTCTGCTTATTATCGGAAATTACCAGAAGGAAGAACAATCTGTCACGCTTCCCGCTCCATACAGGCGTATCCTGCTGATCAATTATCCTGATCTTACACAGGAAGAGCTTATCCTTTCTTTACACGGCTATCAGGTATTGATACTGGAAATGTAACATCAGGGAAACAACAAAACTGTACTCTCAGTCAAAGCAGTACAGCCGACACATCAATACAGAAAGGACTGACTTATTATGAAACAGACATGGTGGAAAGAAGCGGTGATCTATCAGATCTACCCAAGAAGTTTTATGGACAGCAACGGCGACGGCATCGGTGATCTAAAAGGAATCACCAGCCGTCTGGATTATCTGAAATATCTGGGAGTTGACGTCATCTGGCTCTCCCCTATATATAAATCCCCCAATGATGACAACGGCTATGATATCAGCGATTATCAGGCAATTATGGACGAATTCGGAACGATGGAAGATTTCGACGAACTCCTCCATGAAGCACATCAAAGAGGACTGCGCATTGTTATGGATCTGGTTGTCAATCATACTTCCGACGAACATAAATGGTTTATGGAGAGTAAAAGCTCAGCAGATAACGACTACCGGGATTATTATATCTGGCGCGAAGGCAAGGATGATACTCAGCCCCCGAACAACTGGGGGTCTTGCTTCGGCGGCCCTGCATGGCAGTACGACGAGACAACGAAAATGTACTATCTGCACCTGTTTTCCAAAAAGCAGCCGGACCTTAACTGGGATAACCCCAAAGTCAGAAAAAATGTCTTTGACATGATGACCTGGTGGTGCGACAAAGGTATCGACGGCTTCCGTATGGATGTGATCAGCATGATCTCCAAGACAAAAGAGATGCCTGATGGAAAAGTGACCGGCTTTTACGGTGATTACAGCCCCTACTGCGTACACGGACCAAATATTCACAGATACCTTCGGGAAATGAACGAAAAAGTGCTGTCGAAATACGATATCATGACTGTCGGCGAGACGCCGGGCGTCACAACCGAGCTTGCGAAGCAGTACGCCGGCGAGGACACAAAAGAGCTTAACATGGTATTTCAGTTTGAACTCGTAGATACTCCTGGCAAATACGGCAAATGGACAGATGAGAAACTTCCTCTCACCGAACTTAAAAAAATCATGTCACGCTGGCAGACCGAGCTTTACGGCGAAGCATGGAACAGCCTGTTCTGGGATAACCACGACCAGCCAAGAGCCGTTTCCCGCTTTGGAAATGATACTCCAAAATACCGTGAAGTCTCTGCAAAAATGTTAGCGACCTGCCTGCATATGATGCAGGGAACGCCTTACATCTATCAGGGAGAAGAGCTTGGCATGACAAATTATCCATTTGAGAAGCCTTCGGATTTCAGAGACATTGAAAGTATCAATGCCTACAGCGAATGGTGCGAAAGCGCAGGAGTTTCTCACGAAGATTTCTGGCCCTGCCTCCTGTTCAGAAGCCGGGACAACGCAAGAACTCCCATGCAGTGGGACGACAGTGAGGAAGCCGGATTTACAGCCGGAACGCCGTGGATTGCCGTGAATCCAAACTATAAAGAAATTAATGCAAAAGAAGAAACCGCTAATCCGGATTCCGTTTTCCATTACTATAAAAAACTGATCGCACTTAGAAAGCTGCACCCGGTTATCGTATATGGAAAATATGAGCTTCTTTTAGAAGACAGCAAAGAGCTTTATGTATATACCCGCACATCAGACAAAGAAAAACTGCTTGTAGTATGCAATTTCTCTGAACAGAACACAAGCTTTACCATACCGGAGGAATTCATCGGAAGCCCGTGCCTGATTTCCAATATGGAAAATACATATAATGATGCGGATATTATTCTGAAACCATACGAATCTTTCGTACTCTCAAATGAATAAAAATAAGAAATGCGTTTTATGCATTAAGAAGAAGGGATAACGCCTGTCAGACGATATCCCTTCTGTATCGATTAGACAATTATTCTCGTATCTCCTGTACAAACACTGCTGTGGCTTTTGAAACCGTCAGTTTCCCATCTTTAAGCTCCAGCCCTTCTCCATTCTGGTACAATACTTTTCCA
>CATLEM010000041.1 GCA_949916155.1 uncultured Dorea sp. | reverse complement strand
AATCATCCTTAAGCCAGGTGATGACTGCTCCCGTATAATTTAAGTTCCCTTCCAGCACATAATTTACTCTGCCGCCCATGCTCCATGCAAGGGAGGTGACTACGCCGTGAGTGCTGAGCACCGGCTTCTCCCCGATATTCATCATGATGGAGGAGCCTGTGCCGTAGGTGGCTTTCGTCATGCCGCTCTCCAGGCATCCCTGGCCGAAAAGAGACCCGTGGGAATCTCCCAGCACGCCGTGAATCGGCACGGGATGGGGTAGCACGCCTTCAATATCCGTCTCGCCAAAGTCCGCATCCGAATCGCACACCTGCGCCATATTTTTTACGTCGATACCAAACAGCTTACAGATCTCCTCATCCCACTTAAGTTCAAAGATATTGAAAAGCTGTGTGCGGGAAGCGTTGGAGTAATCTGTCTTGTACGCTTTTCCTCCGGTCAGCTTGTAGACAAGCCAGCTATCAATCGTGCCGTGGCAGATCAAGCCTTGCTCCGCCTTTCTCTTCGCGCCCTCCACATTTTCCAGGATCCACGCGATCTTGGACGCCGGAAAATAAGGGGACAGGTTCATCCCTGTTTTCCTGCGGATATTTTCCTCCTCGCCTTTTCTTTCCACCCGCTCACAGATGGAAACCGCCCTGGCACACTGCCACACGATCGCATTTCCCATCGGCTCGCCGCTTACGCGGTCCCACGCCAGCGAAGTCTCCCGCTGGTTGCTGATGCCGATACCTGCCACTTTGGACTTGTCGATGCCGTCTGTCAGCATCCGCACAACCTCGATGACATTTTCATAAATCTCAGACGGATCGTGGGAAACCCATCCCTTTTCATTTACTATCTGCCGGTGGGGCTTATCCGTGCGCCTGATAAGACTCCCGCTCTCGTCGAACAAAAGCGCCTTCGTCCCCTGCGTACTCTGGTCTATACTTATGATATATCTCTCTGCCATTGCCATATTCCTCTATCTTTCTGCCCTCTTATGTTACAGATCTGCGTTAAGCACTTCTTCCTTAAGGGGAATGGATGCCGTCGCTCCTTCTCTGGACACCGCGATCGCCGATGCCTTTGCCGCCAGGGACAACCCCTCAGAAACCGCCATGCCGTCAATGACGGACGAGATAAAGTACCCGGTAAATGTATCCCCGGCCGCCGTCGTATCCACTGCCTTTACCTTATAGATTCCCTGGCGGTACTGCTCGTCCTTGTACTGGTAAACGGAACCGTCGCCACCCAGCGTCAGAACTACCTTCGCCTCCGGGTAAAGCTCTTTTAATCTGTCAAGGATCCTGTCCGTCTCTGTCTCGCCCGTCACCTGGCCGCCTTCGATCTCATTTAACAGGAACATGGAAATCTTCCCAAAGTCGCAAGTCTCAAGCGCGCTGTCGTAAGGCGACGGATTCAGGATAATCATCATCCCCCGCTCATACGCCCGGTCGATGATATAATCCAGGAGATTTACCTCATTCTGCAAAAGAAGGATATCCCCTCTCTCAAAATTTCCAAGCACCTCATCCACAAATTCTTTCGTGATGCTCCTGTTGGCGCCGCCGTACAGAAGGATGCAGTTCTGCCCATCCTTATCCACCTGGATGATCGTGTGCCCGCACTTTTCCGGGATCGTCCGAATAAAGTCCGCATTTACGCCGCCCTCCCGGCACGCCTCAAGGAGGATACCGCCCTCCTCACCGATCATTCCGGCATGGTACACGTCCACTCCGGCTTTCGCAAGGGCAATAGACTGATTCAGCCCCTTGCCGCCGCAGAACACATTCATCCCCGAAGAGCAAAGAGTCTCCCCCGGCATCACCATATGGTCAACAGAATACACGTAATCCAGGTTCAAAGACCCAAAATTCAACACTTTCATCATCAAAGCCCTCCTGCCAAATTCATACACTTAAAACGCAACCCCGGCTCTCAGCATAATATTCGGATAAGGCGTAAATTCCCCCGTCCGGATCACAAACTTAAGCCGCGCCGACCTGTTCTTAAGCTCTTCATGGGAGATCATCTCCGACTCCACCCCGTCAAGCTTTTCCCTGATATAAGAAAGAAGCTCCGGATTGTTCTCCACGATCTCCTCAGCCAAAGTATACCCTTCCACCTGAGCTTCGTCAAGAACCGCGTCCATCACCTGACGAAACGTCGGAACCCCTCCGCAAAGCGCCAGATCCACGATCTCCACGCCCTTCGGCACAGGCATCCCCCCGTCCGCGATCATAAACAGATCCTTATGCCCCAACCCGGCAATAAGCCCCGCCAACTGAGCATTGATAATCCCTCTCTTCTTCATTAAAAACACATCCTTTCTAAAAATCCACCAATAGGAGGGTGCGAAACTCAGGTGTTTACTCAGGTCATTGTGCTGCTTGTATATTCCAACACAGACACGCTCCCGCTCCAAGTTTACCGTAGCGGTACATAAGCTGCCAAAATACGGCAGCTAAGTACCGACGGTAACCTAAGGTCTGCTTATGGAATATACAAGCAGCACAATTCGGCGCCGGCAAATTAGAGTTTCACAATTAACCAACGTCCTCAACAAACTCACCCCGCCTAAAATCCACAACCTCTCAAGCAGATACAACCATCCCAAACAAACTCAACTCGCTAAAATCCACAACCTAGAGCGCAGTCCGGCTGAATTGATGTTCCTAAAGGAATCCCGTAAAAAACGTCAGCACTTGGTGAAACACATAGGCCAGGCGAGGTTCACCGAGACTGACATATGCGTTGAACCTAGTACTGTTACGTTTTTTCCCGAGCGAAAGCGTGGGTTCCGTAGGAATATCAATCTGACCGGGCTGCTCAGCACTCTTACTTGTTCTCGTTGCGTGCCTGCAATGCCATCTTCGCCTGCAGATTTCTCTGTACCTGGTCAATGATTACTGCGATGATGATCACAAGTCCTCTGATGATCTTCTGCCAGAACTCTGTGACACCGCACATCGTCATACCATCATTGATGACGCCGATAACGAACGCGCCGACAATCGTTCCGCCGACAGTTCCCACGCCGACAGCCATGGATGTTCCGCCCAGGACAGATGCCGCGATGGCGTTCATTTCCCAGGATTCACCGGTCTTTGGTGTCGCGGACACGAGCTGTGAGGTCGCGATGATACCGACAACCGCTGAACAGAACCCGGAGAATGCATACACCCAGATCTTCACCCGGTCAACCTTGATACCGGAAAGCTTGGATGCCTTTTCATTGCCGCCGATGGAAAGGACGTGCCAGCCAAAGGGCGTTTTCTTAAGGATAAGGCCAGCCACTACCGCGATGATCGCAAGGATCAGAACGCCGCAGGGAATCGCTGTCCCGCCAAGGTTACGTCCGAACACCTCAAAGCCTGTGTTGCCAAGCCCTTCGCTTCCGGCAAGCTCGGAGAAGGTAGCGCCGTTGGAACGGATATTCGCGAATCCGCGCCAGATGTACATCGTACCCAGCGTCGCGATGAACGGGGCTACGTTGAATTTCGTGATAACGATACCGTTGAGCATACCCATCAGCGCTCCTAAGAGGACTGTGATCAAGACGATCATGGGAACGCTGAAATAAAGCGTCACGCCGAACATTTTAAGGGTTAAGCCCTCCTGGATCAGTCCGCCCGCAATCATGCCTGCAAGACCTGCCACTGAACCGACAGAAAGGTCAATACCGCCTGTGATGATAACGTAGGTCATACCGATTGCAAGGATTCCGTACAGAGCTACGTGCTTTGCAACCGTAAGAAGCGCTCCGGCGCTCATAAAGTTGTCTGCCGTGATACTGAAGAAAATAAGCAGAATGATCAATACAATAAACGTACGACCTTTTAATATGGTCATCGCCAATTTATTATTTCCAGAATTTTGTTTCGCTGCCATAATTTAACTCTCCTTTTACTCTTAATGATGGCCCTTATAAGATGCCAGTACCAGTGTATCCTGCTGGATCTCGTCGCCGTAGAACTCCCCGGTCTTTATCCCGTTGGACAGGACGATGATACGGTCTGAGATCGCCACGATCTCCTGGAGTTCCGAAGAGATCACGATGATCGAAAGCCCTTCCTCCGCGTACTTGTTAATGATCTCGAAAACCTCTGTCTTCGCGCCGATATCGATACCGCGGCTCGGCTCGTCCATAAGCAGGATCTTAGGCGTTGTCAGGATACCTTTTCCGATTACCACCTTCTGCTGATTACCGCCTGATAAGGAAAGAATCGGCAGTTTCTTATCCGCTACTTTAATATGTATATCCTTGATCTGCCCGTCTACCTTCTCGCCCTCAAGCCTGGCGTCGAGGAACGGCCCCTTCTTATATCTGGTCAGCGCCGACAGAGAACAGTTCTTCTCGATATCCAAGGTCTGCACAAGCCCCTGCGCCTGCCTATCCTCCGGGATCAGCGCGAATCCATTGTCGATCTGCTGTTTGATGGACTTGATATTAAGTTCCTTCCCTTCCATCACAACATTTCCGGTATGCTCCGGGTGCAGGCCCATCAGGCACTCGAACACTTCGCTTCTTCCCGCGCCCATCAATCCGTAGATTCCAAGAACCTCCCCTTTCTTTAAGTCAAAGTCAAGATGGTCCACAAGGTAGCCGCCGCCAGCTTTTGGAAGGCAGAGGTCTCTTACCTCCAACACGTTCTCCACTTTAGACCAGTCAACCTCCCGGTCTCTTGTCGGATAGGATTTGGCTCCGCCGGTCATCTGGTGTACGATCCAGGAGACATCGATATCCTTTACGTCCGCGTCCGCAACATACTTGCCGTCCCTGAGGATTGTCACATGGTCGCCGATCTCCATGATCTCCTCAAGCCTGTGGGAAATGTATACGATGGAGATGCCTGCCGCCGTAAGCTCCCGCATGATCTTAAAGAGGACTTTAACCTCCTGCTGGCTCAGGGAAGACGTAGGCTCATCCATGATGAGAACCTTAAGGTCATCTTCCACAAGATTTCTCGCGATCTCGATCATCTGCTGCTGCCCTACGCGAAGTTCCCCGACTTTCTGGTTTAAGTCAAGGGGATGCTCTAACCGCTCAAGAACCGCCTTCGCACCTTCCATATGCTGCTTATTGTCAAGCGCGAATTTCCCCTTCGTCTTTTCTTTATTCATGTAAATGTTCTGGTACACATTCAGATTCGGGAACAGGCTCAGCTCCTGGTGGATGATACCGATCCCGTGCTTTCTCGCCTCGGTGGTATCTTTAAAATACACTTCCTCTTCTCCGATATACATCTTGCCCTCATTCGGCTGTTCGATCCCGGCGATCATCTTCATCAGGGTAGATTTTCCGGCGCCGTTCTCTCCGATCAGTACATTTACCTTGCCCTTAAGCAAGTCAAAGGATACTTCATCGAGCGCTTTTGTACCAGGATAGATCTTACTTATCTTTTCCGCATGGAGAAATACACCCTCCCTGCATTTATATCCTTCACCCATAGTCTGTTATCTCCTTTTTGATTTCAACGTTCCTACTGCGCCTCCAGCACAACCGGTGTGATCAGCACGTCCGTACTTCCGGAAGATACGGTAAATGCCCCTACAAATGAAACAGTCTTTCCCTGTAAGGATGCCGGGTCAGCCGGCGCTACCACATCCTCTGCCACTACCTTGTTGATGCTCTGTGACACTGCCGCCCACTCTTCCTGGTTCTTGTAGTCGCCGAACTTGATAAAGCTTAAGCAGTCGCGGATGGAAGAGCCTTTGTATACAGGCCCGATCTGGATCTTCACTGCCTCGGAACCGGCGTATCCGTCAAGCTTTACGGTCATGAAACCTGCCTGTGACTCGGTGTTTACTTCCTCTACGGTTCCCGCTCCTTTTACTACATAGCTCAATTCCCCTGAATCACCCATGGAATATTTGCCGTAATCTTCTGCCAGCGCTGTCAGATCCCCGTTTGACTGAGTGAGAAATTCAGTTAAATCGACCGCCGTCTCATTCATCTCCGGCAGCGCGGAAGCCTCCCAGATGGCGGCAACGTCGTCACCTGCGTTAAATTCCACATTTCCGGTATACTTTCCCTCTTCACCGATTTTTACGACCTTCACGATCCCGCATCCCGTGAGAGTTGCGGATGCCGAGAGCGCTAGGGCCAGTCCAAGAGCTATTGCACGTTTTTTCATAGCTGCCTCCTTTATATCTTTTATTTTTAAATATCCTTCTCCCGGATATTTATTTTCCAAAATCATTGATACTTTCTACATAAAGAGTCCTGATACCTTCCGATATCACACAGAGGACGCGCCGCGAAAGCGCGCCCTCCGTAAACTAACTGTCCTGCCAGCTATTTCCTATCCCCAGATTACTCTGTGAATACAAAGCCTGATAATTTGTCAACGTTCTCAGATGTGATGGCGATACAGTCGATAAGCTGTTTCTCATCTGCTCCTGTTGAACCTTCTTTTAAGTACTTGTCAGCCTGTACAACTGCTGTCTCAGCGATTACCGCGAACTGCTGAAGCGCTGTTCCTGTAGCGTCTCCGGATTTGATGAGAGCTGCTGCCTCGTCAGAACCGTCAACACCGATAACCGGAAGATTCTTCTTTGCTGCCTGAAGTGCTGCGCATACACCCTCTAACATGGTGTCGTTGCCGCACATAACGCCTTCGATGTCCGGGTTAGCCTGAAGCATAGCTTCCATCTTGTCGTAAGCTTCTGTCTTCTCCCAGTTAGCTGTCTGCTGGGCTACCATCTCCATGTCAGGATACTGGTCAACAACTTCATGGAATGCGGATGAACGTACGCCTGCGTTTGTATCGGACTCTTTTCCTAACAGCTCAACGTATTTTCCTTTTTCACCCATAGCCTCAACGAACTTCTCAGCGATAGCCTTTGCACCCTGGTAATTGTTTGCTACGATCTGGGAGATCGCAACACCCTCTGCGTTGATCTCACGGTCAATAAGGAATGTCGGGATACCAGCGTCCCTTGCCTTCTTAACAGCCTCAACAGTTGCGTCCGCGCCTGCGTTGTCACAGATGATCGCTGCTGCCTTGTCTGCGATAGCGCTGTCAAACAACTCTGTCTGCTTTGTCGGGTCATCATCGTGGGACACTGCCTTAACCTCGTATCCGAGCTCTTTTGCCTTAGCTGTAGCTGTGTCAGCCTCAGCCTTGAATGCCGGGTTGGATACGGATGGTGTGATTACATACATGATGTTGGAGCCGCCGCCCTTCAATACTTCGTCAGAACCGCTCTCTTCTTCTCCCTCCGGTGCCTCTGCCTCTGTCTTCTCTTCTGTCTTTTCTTCCTCAGCGTCTCCGCCGCCGGAGCTGCAGCCCATAACCATCGCTGCTACCATTGCTACTGCGAGTAACATAGCTAATACTTTTTTGAAACCTTTCATTCTTCGTTCCTCCTTATGTTTTTTGTAAGTATTAATGCTCTATATCAACAGGTTCTCCCTGCCAATATCACTACTTTAACGCCTCCCGTACCTTCTGCGCGATGCCTTCTGCGTTCAGCTTGTAATAGTCGAACACCTCTTTGGATGTCCCGGTGATCACCGGTGCGTCCGGCAGCGCCATGTTGATGACTTTCCTCGGGCACTCGCTTCCTACCACCTGGCTGACCATGGAGCCAAGTCCGCCAAAGGGCGCATGCTCTTCTACCGTGACTACGGCTTTCGCGCCTGACGCTGCCTTTACGATCGCTTCGGTATCCAGCGGTTTTACACAGTACATATCCACGACTCCCACGCTGATCCCTTCTGCCTTCAAAAGCTCAGCCGCGTCTTTTGCCGGTTTTACCATCTCGCCGCAGGCGATGATGGCTGCGTCACTTCCCTCACAGACCACGGTAGCTTTGTCCATCTGGAAAGGCACATTGCCCTCCTCGTACACATCGTCCACCGCATTTCTTCCCACGCGGATGTACGCCGGTTTGTCGTCCGCGATCAACTCTTTCATCAAACACTCAGTCTGGAAATGGTCGCTTGGCAGGTACACCCTCATATTCGGAACCGCAGACATGGCCGCGATGTCCTGTGCGGAGTGGTGGCTCATGCCCAGCGCACCGTAGCTTACGCCGCCGCTGATACCGATCAGCTTTACGTTCGTGTTAGAGTAGGCAACGTCGACCTTGCACTGCTCGTAGCTTCTTGTAGTGAGGAAACATGCCGGGGATGCCGCGTAAGGCTTCTTCCCGCATTTTGCAAGTCCGGCGGAGATGCTGACTAAGTTCTGCTCCGCGATCCCCGTCTCCACGAACTGCTCCGGCAGTTCATTTGCAAATCCGGTGAAGGACGCGCTCCCTCTGGAATCGCTGCACAGCGCTACGATGTCCTTATCCTTTTTTCCTGCCTCTACCAATATGTCACATATCACCTGTTTGTTTGCAATCTTAGCCATGAAGAGCCGCCTCCTTTCTCTCTGCAAGGTCTTTTCTGATCTGCTCTAATTCCTCTGCGTTCGGGACTTTGTGATGCCAGTTTGCTTTATTTTCCATCACGGACGATCCCTTGCCTTTTACCGTGTTGGCGATCAGTACCGTCGGTTTTCCCTTTACTTCTTTTGCCGCGTCGAACGCTGCCTTTAACTGGCCGATATCGTTGCCGTCCGCCACGTCGATCACATGCCAGCCGAAAGACGCCCATCTCTCATGAAGGTCGTCGTGTGCCATCACATCCTCGGTGTTTCCGGAGATCTGTAAGCGGTTCCGGTCTACGACTGCGCAGAGATTATCAAGCTTATAGTGGCTTGCCGCCATAGCTCCTTCCCACACAGTCCCTTCTGCGAGTTCGCCGTCGCCCATTACCGTGTATACCCGGTAATCTTTTTTGTCCATCTTTCCTGCCAGCGCCATGCCTACGCTCACCGGAAGGCCGTGTCCTAAGGAACCGGAATTCATCTCGATACCCGGCAGCTTGTTGTTCGGGTGGCCGATAAACTGGGAACCGAATTTACTGAATGTCGCTACCACATCCTTGATATCAAAAAATCCTTTTGCCGCCAGCACCGCGTAGTACGCCTCCACGGAATGGCCTTTACTCATGATGAACTTGTCCCTGTCCGGATCGTCCTGATTTTCCGGGCTGATATTCATCTGGTCAAAATAAACTTCCGTCAAAATCTCCATAACGCTCATGTCGCCGCCGATATGTCCGGCCTTGCCTTCCACGATCATGTCGATGACATTTTCTCTAAGCTCATAAGCCAATGCTTTTAAATTTTCCATAAGATCATTCTCCTCTTAAATATGCTTTCACGTCTTCTTCGATTGGGTCATAAAGGTCCGGCTTCACGCCAATGTATTTACATGCCTCATAGAGCACCGGCACAACATCCTTGTGGATGCCTACGCAGTGGTGGATGTACGGGCCTTCCACGATCTTCGCCTCTAAGCGCTTGATGTTCTCCACCTCTACCCAGAGATAGGTGCCCATGCCCTTCGGCCCGTCAACGCCCTTCGCATTTCCGAGAAGAAGGGAATACTCGCCGTTGTCCCCGTCAAAGCGGCAGAGAGTTACATCGCCGTGCTTTGCCTCCGCGGTAAGGCTTCCCGGATGGTCGAAAGCTAAAGGATATGTAAGCTCCGGCTTTTCCTTCGCCACGGAGATCGGCCAAGGCCCGCAGTGCTGCAAAAGCTCGCCGTTTTCGATATCCGGGTGGCGGATGGTCCAGTCCGCAAAGAATCCTCTCGTCTCGTCCATGCCTGCCGCCTCTACGAGAAGCGCGGTGATAGCGCCGTGGATGTCCGTCTCACAGACAACCGGGATCCCTTTCTCATTGAGAATCGCGTTGGCCGCGCAGGGCATGATGCCAATCTCTGTCTGGAGCGCGTTCCAGCACTGGATCGCCGCCGCCTTGCAGCCGTATTTTTCTACTAATCGCTCCATGGCTGCCGCCAGGGCCGCTACATTTTCCACTTCGTTATCCTTGATCTTCACTTCCATATTTTCCCTGATATAGGAGATCATATCAGCAAGCTTCTTCCCCTCTGCCTTCACTGCTTTCATCTCTTCCGTCAGCTCTGTCATCGGAATCGGGGAGAGCTGGATATTGAACTTCTCAAGAAGTTCACCCTCGTTGCACATGGTCGTCCAGAAGTCAAAGGGCCTTGTGGAGATCTGCAGGATACGGATATTTTTAAAGGTCTTCACCACATTGCACACTGCCAGGAAATCTCTTAATCCACGCTCGAATACCGGGTCACTGAGCCTGCAGTTGGTCATATAGGTAAATGGCACCCGGAATCTTCTCAGCACCTTTCCGGTAGCAAAAAGACCGCACTGCGTATCCCGAAGCCTTGTCCCGTCAGCTTCCGGCCTCTCGTCAAGAGGCCCCCACAAAAGAACCGGAACGCCAAGCTCTTTTGCCAGCCTCGCGCAAAGGTACTCGGTCCCGAAGTTGCAGTGGGGAAGGAACAGGCCGTCGATCCCTTCTGCCTTAAACTTCGCTGCGATCTTCTTCATGTCTTCGTCGTTATACAGAAGGCCTTCCTCGTTGATGTCGTCGATATCTACAAAATCGATATCCAGCTCTCTGAGCCTGTCGGCGGTAAGCCCTCTGTACTTGATTGCGTCCGGCGCGCTGAAGATACTTCTTCTTGTCGGTGCATATCCCAGTTTGATAGTTGCCATTTTATCTTCCTCCTTTTTTGTTTCAGACGGCGCACCGGGATGGTACGCTGATCTATCATCCAGTACATCTTCCGGACATACCGCTGTTTTTTCGTATGCGTCTGTCCGATGCACTTAGATTTCTCATACAGATTCTTATACCGGTTTCTCCTTGCTGCTGTTCTCCCCTTTTTTATTGTCCGGTACAGACAGATCCTTCACACTGCCGCGCTCAATAAATTTTGTGCAGATCTGGATCTTCATCTTCTCGTGCCTGCCCGGATACCGGACATGGTCGAGAACCCTTCTCACCGCCGCTTTGCCAAGCTCCTGCTTGTACACATGGATAGTGGTAAGCTCCGGCGTTGACACTGCCCCGAAGGGAATGTCGTCAAATCCTACAATGGAGACATCCTCCGGGATCCGCACGCCCTTCTCCTGCAAAGCCCGCATCGCTCCCAGCGCGATGATGTCATTGTCCGCAAAATATGCCGTAGGCAGCTTTGGATTCCCCTCCAGATACTTTTTCATATCCTCATAAGCTGTCTCAAGCTGGGTGCCTATCGTAACCTGATACTCCTCCTTAACAGGAAGCCCGTATTTTTCAAGCACCCGGATATATCCGTATTCCCGGTAGCGAAATGCCTTGATCCGGTAGTCTCCCTTAAGGTAACCGATCTTTCTGTGACCTCTTTCCACCAGGTACTCCATCGCGTGGCACACGGAATCCGTATTATTGATCAGCACTCCGTCAAAGCTCATATCCTCAGACCATCCGTCAAGGAGTACCATATGCCCCTTGTAGTCCCTGAACGGGGCAAAATCCTCATCTAACATCTCCGCCCCCAGAAGGATCATCAGAGAGCCTGTATCTTCCAACACCTCCGAGAGCCTCTCCGCAAAGCTCTCGTCCTCGCAGTTAAGCCTGCTGAAGATCGTCTCATACCCCAGATCCTTTGCCTGCTTCTCTACTCCCTCGATCATCGCCGGGAAAAACTGGTTGTTGTCGATGATCCGTCCGTTCTTGCGGTAGGTGACAAACTTGATCTTTGTGATCACCTTTTCCGGGTGGTAGCCAAGCTCTTCCGCCGCCTTAAATATCTTTTCCGACGTCTCACTGTTGACACCTTTTTTGCGGTTCAAAGCGTTGGATACAGTCGCCGGAGAAAAACCCGTCATCTGGCTTATCTTCTTTATACTGACTTTCACTTTTCCACCGCCTTTTGATTTTTTGTTTTCTCTGTATGATTCATATTATAAACATTTATATAAATATTTCAACAGTTTTTATACATTTTCTTTGCTTTTATTTATATTTTGTTTATTATTCATAGTTTTTTCTCCTTGTTTTTGTCTATAATTTACAATTCATTTATCTTGCATTTACATTTTATTCATATCTTTATCGTGTTTTGGTAAATGTTTATATGAAAATTTATATAAACATTTTTGTAAATGCTTTCTTTTTCACATGATTCAATAAGAAGATCCGAGAGACAAAAGACAGCCAGGCCTTTCCGGCAAAATTCGACCATAATACCGCACTTAAAAAGGGACTGTTTCGCCGCCAAAACAGTCCCTTATATGATATCCTTTTATATTCTCCGCACGCTTCCCCGCTCCACAAAGTCCGTGCACACCTGTATCTTCGTCTTGATCCTGCTCTGATTTTCTATGGAATAAAGCAGCTCTCTCACCGCCGTCGCCCCCATTTCATGCTTATACACATTGATCGTGGTAAGCGGCGGATCCGACACCGCGCCGTAAGAAATATTGTCAAAGCCGATGATGGACACGTCTTCCGGGATGTCATAGCCGCTCTCCTTGAGCGCCTGCATCGCCCCTATGGCGATCGTGTCATTGTCCGCGAAAAACGCAGACGGCAGAGACGGTTTCCCTTCCAGATATTTTTTCATCCCCTCGTAGGCAGTCTCCACTCTCGTTCCAACCGTCGGGATAAACTCCGGATTTACCGGCAGTCCATGGGCATCCATCACCCGCCGGTAGCCAATCTCTCTGTACTTAAATGCCTGTATCCGAAAGTCCCCTCTGATATACCCGATCTCCTTATGCCCCCGTTCCACCAGATACTCTACCGCTTTCGCCGCCGAATCCGTATTGCTGATAAGCACGCTGTCAAAAAAATACCGGTCGCTCCATCCGTCTAACAGGATGATCTTATTCTGGGCATGGGTATACGGCTCAAAATCTTCCTCCATCATCTCCGTTCCGAGAAGCACCACCGCACTCTCTTCATCCGACAAGATCTCCCGAATCTGCATGCCATAACCCGGATCACTGACATCCACATAACAGAACAGTGTCTCAAGCCCCATCAGTTTCGCCTGCTTTTCCACGCCTTCTATCACTGCCGGATGAAAGGGGCTGTCGTCAATAATGAGTCCGTTCCTCCTGAAAATGACAAACCGTATCCTCCTTATCCTCTCTCCTGCATGATACCCCAACTCCTCTGCTGTCTTTAAAATCTGTTCTGCCGTCTCCTTGTTGACTCCCCTCTTGTGATTCAGCGCATTAGACACCGTCGCCGGAGAAAAGCCCGTAATTTCGCTTATCTTGCGAATACTGATTTTCATAACTTTATTTCAGCCTTTCCTAATATACTTTTAACACTTTATATTATATCTGTCCGGCACCCGAAAAACAACTTTAAGATGCCATTTTCCGCATCCTGTCTATCAGCCTTACTATCAGCCGCCCCCGGTATTAACCCATACCAGACACAAAAAGAGCCGCCTCACAATGAAGCAGCTCTCACTATGCCGTATGAAATTATTTAAGGTTAACCTCTGCGCCCTCAGCCTCAAGCTTAGCCTTGATCGCCTCAGCCTCTTCCTTGGAAACGCCCTCTTTAACTACCTTCGGAGCTTCATCAACTACAGCCTTAGCCTCTTTAAGTCCAAGACCTGTGATCTCACGAACAACCTTGATAACCTTAACCTTTGAAGAACCAGCAGATACTAACTCTACATTGAACTCTGTCTGCTCTTCCTCTGCTGCTGCCTCTCCGCCTGCTGCTGCAACTACCACACCTGCTGCTGCGGATACACCAAACTCTTCTTCACATGCTTTTACTAATTCATTCAACTCTAATACTGATAACTCTTTGATAGCATCAATAAATTCAGCTGTTGTTAATTTTGCCATTTCATTATCCTCCTATAAAATATAATTCATTCCCATACATCTGTACACAGTTATGTGTCTTACTCTGCTGCAGGAGCTTCTGCTGCTTCCGCCTCAGCCGGAGCCTCAGCCTCTTCTGTCTTCGCTCCCTCGCAAGCCTCTGCGCCGCCCTGCTCTGCGATCTGATTGAGAACGCGGGCAAGATTGGTGATCGGTGACTGCAAGCTTCCAAGCAATTTGGAAAGAAGCTCTTCCCTTGACGGAATACTTGCCAGCGCCTGCATCCCCTTTGCATCGTAAGCTTCGCCTTCAACAACACCGGCTTTCATCTCAAGAGCCTTGGCATCTTTCGCGAACTTGGCAAGAATCCTTGCCGGAGCTGTCGCGTCATCCTTGGAAATCGCTAACGCGCTCGGCCCCTCCAGATACTCGTCTAAAGCCGCAAAATCCGTTCCCTCAAAAGCTCTCTTCATCATAGTGTTCTTACAAACCTTGTATGTGATGCCGGCTTCCCTTAACTGCTTACGCAGCGCTGTATCCTGCGCAACAGTAAGTCCGCGGTAATCAACAAGCACAACGCTCGCCGCATCCTTTACATCATCTGCAATGGCCTGTACGATAGGCTGTTTTAATTCAACTTTTGCCACGAATGGTGCACCTCCTTATATTATTTTCGGTATGCTGCCAAAAAACCTCTGCGCCGGAAGACGCAGAGGCATAAATTCACATCTGAATTTAACTCTTCCTCGGTAGGCGTTTTGACCCTTACGCTTTTCAGCACCTACTGTCTTCGGCAGTTACTTGATAAAGATAACACATGAACGACAGATTGTCAACCACTATATCACGTGTTTTTCTCTTCATAGATAATCACAGCAACCGTAAATAGGCAGAAAAAAGCTATCCTCTACCGCAAATAGGGGATAGCTTGTCTTCCAGATTCCATCTGCGCATTTCGCCGCGTTCAGGAGTCTCATAAAGTCCTCTCCGGCTGAATGTCCACCCTGTCTTTTCTTTAAGTTCCAGAAGATACTCGGCGTGTTTAAGTCCCGCAACCATAGAATCTATCACCGGAACCTCAAACTCTTCCTGAAGCTCCTTATAAAATCCGAACTGCATACTGCAGCCCAGTACGATCGCTTCTGCGCCGTCCTTTTCAATCGCCTGTCCAATCTCTTCTTTCAGCCTTTTTATCGTGCACCGTTCATCCTTATGAAAATCCAGCACACCCATTCCAAGGCTCCGGAAAGAAGCAAGCTTTTTTTCAAATCGATACTTGCATGCATTTTCCCGCATCTGCGGAATCCACTTGTCTCTTCCCACGATGACCGAGAAGCGGTCGCCCAAAAGCGATGCCAGATTCATGCCGGATTCTCCAGGCGCAGTTATCACCATACGTCTGCTGATCTCCCGTGCCGGATATAAAAAGGGGGCGTCAAAACAACTCATAACCACAGCGGCAACCCTGTCCTTTTCTGCCCGAAGCACCTCTTTTAAGATACCCGCCCCGGCGAGCGCCTGATAATACTGGTATTCCAGATGCAGCGGCCCCTCTTTCAGGCTCCGTTACCTGACGTAATACAAAAAGAAATAGCATCCCACCGCTCAGTGTGAATGCTATTTCAAAATTATACTCATATATATCTGTTCTGGTTATACAAGCCTCATCGGGTTGATCTTAACTCCCGGTCCCATCGTAGATGAAAGTGTCACGCTCTTCAAGAACTGACCCTTTACTGCTGCAGGTCTTGCTTTGATAACCGCCTCGATCAGCGTCTGGAAGTTGTCCGTAATCTGTTCTTCGGTAAAGGAAGCTTTACCTAACGGCACATGGATAATGTTCGTCTTATCAAGTCTGTACTCAATCTTACCAGCCTTGATATCCTGGATCGCCTTCGTAACATCCATAGTTACTGTACCGGCCTTCGGGTTCGGCATAAGTCCTTTTGGTCCGAGTACACGTCCCAGACGTCCAACGACACCCATCATATCCGGTGTAGCAACTACTACGTCGAATTCAAACCAGTTTTCTTTCTGGATCTTCGGAATCAGCTCATCTCCTCCGACATAATCTGCTCCTGCTGCTTTAGCTTCCTCAGCCTTGGCATCCTTGGCAAATACAAGAATACGGATCTTCTTACCAGTACCATGCGGCAATACTACAGCGCCGCGTATCTGCTGGTCAGCATGACGTCCGTCACATCCGGTTCTGATATGAGCTTCAATCGTCTCATCGAATTTGGCAATTGCGGTCTTTTTAACTAATGAAACTGCTTCTGCAACATCATAAAGATTTCCTCTTTCGATAGCCTTTGCAGCCTCTGCATATTTCTTTCCTCTTTTCATCTAAATAACCTCCTTGTGGTAATGTCGGGATAACCCTCCCACTTATTTGTTTACATTAAAATCGCTAGAAAATACCTCGCTTAGCCTTCAAAGAATCATCTGCTC
>CATLEM010000040.1 GCA_949916155.1 uncultured Dorea sp. | reverse complement strand
GGTTCAGACGGATATAGGCATTCCAGTACCTGAATTGGATACGCTTACTCATATCCTCGAATCGTTCCATGATGTGTGGGGAAACTGCGACTGGACAGATGAAGACAAAATCAAGAAGCAAATTCAGGAAATCGCCGAAGAGGTCAAGAAGGACGAGCGTTATCAGAATGCAATGCAGTTCTCGGATATTCAGAATGCTCGCGATGAGAGTGAACGCGCTACATGGGAGGCAATCCTCCGTAATATGTCCAGTGGAATGGAACTTTATACTGCTTATCAGGGTGATACCCGGAGTCGCCGGAATCAGTCCTTCAAGGACTGGTTACTGGATTTGATTTTCAATGCAACATATCAGAAGCCAACAACACCTAAGTCCGACGTAGAAAAAGTGTATTCATTTGATTATGAGCCTCCGGTTTCAATGGTGGCTGAAGATCCAGCACCATACGGAGCTAAGAAGGAGGACTAACAACATATGAAGGGTTCGGAATGCAAATTCGTTAAATATATGGAGGGCTCTGACAAGCGGTTTGTCATCCCGGTGTACCAGAGAAATTATGACTGGAAGACCGAGAACTGCAAACAGCTGTATGATGATCTCGTAAAGATCATCAAGGGACACCGGAAGAGTCACTTTTTCGGCAGCCTTGTTTCAGTTTACAATCCGGACGGCCACAATGAGGAGTTCCTGATTATCGACGGCCAGCAGCGCCTTACGACCGTATCGCTGTTGTTCCTTGCTATGTATAACTTGATTGATAAGGGTGTCATTGTGCCAGAGACCGCTAATCTGAAACAGCGAATTTTCGAGGAATACCTCGTGGACAAGTGGAAGCCGGAGGATACTCGTATCAAACTCAAACCGGTAAAGAATGACCAGACTGCTTTTGGGAAGCTGTTCTCTGATCCGACAGAGCATATCCGTGAATCCAATCTGACTGTAAACTACGATTATTTCTATGACCGCATTCAGAAACAGGAAATCACCATCGATCAGCTTTATGATGCGATCTGCTGTCTGGAAATTATAAACATCCGGTTGGATATGGACGACAATCCGCAGCTCATTTTTGAGAGCCTGAACTCGACTGGTCTTGACCTCAGTGAAGGTGATAAGATCAGAAACTTCATATTGATGGGTTTGCCTTCTAAGGAGCAGGAGGATTATTACGAGAAATACTGGAATAAGATCGAGGTCTGCACGAAGTATGATGTAAGTGCCTTTATCCGGGATTACCTGAGTGTGAAGCAGCAGGCCATCCCGCAGCAGAAGAAGATCTACATCAATTTTAAGGACTTTGTGGAGCTTGGAAAAATCGAAACGGAACCACTCCTTGCCGAGATGTTGGCCTATGCAAAACGGTACCAGATTCTCCTTGATGGTAACTCCGGCAGTGCTGCCCTTGACGCTTGTATTGACCGACTGAACCGTCTGGAGACTACGGTAACAAGGCCGTATTTTCTCGAAGTGCTGCGCCTATATAACGAAAACAAACTGACGTTGGCACAGGTCACTGAGATTTTCCTGACGACAGAGAATTACTTGTTCCGCAGGACGATGTGTGACCTGCCGACAAATGCCCTGAATAAAATTTTCCTCATGCTGCACCGAGAGATCATCCGATACGACGGTACAGAGGATAACTATGTCGAGAAGCTCAAGTATGCACTTCTTTCCAAGAAGGAGCGTGCCCGCTTCCCGGACGATGTGGAGTTTAAGGCGGCATTTGAGGAACGTCCAGTTTATCTGATGAACAGCAAGAATAAGATTTACATTCTTGAGCGTTTTGAGAACTTCGGCACTTCGGAGGATAAGGATGTATACCGTCACTGTGACGACGGCACTTATTCAATTGAACACATTATGCCTCAGCATCTGACACCGGTGTGGCAGAAGGAGCTGGGCGATGACTATGAGCAGATACATGAGATTTGGCTGCATCGTATGGCAAATCTTACGCTGACAGCCTATAACTCGAAATACAGCAATAGCTCTTTCACTGAAAAGAAAACCATGCAGAATGGTTTCGATGACAGTGGTATCCGCATGAATACTTGGATTGCCAAGAAGGACAAGTGGACGCTGGCGGAGATGGAGGAGCGCAGCGAATATCTCATGGGTCGGGCTCTGTCAATCTGGGCAGCACCTGTCACAGAATACAAACCGGAAGAAAAGCAGCTTGACACTTATACGCTTGAGGATGAGGGCGAACTGACCGGACGACTGATTGCGAAGTTCACCTTTAAAAACACTGAGCAGCCGGTAACGAGCTGGGTTGAGATGTTCCAGAAGGTTATTCAGATTCTGTATGCCGAGGATAAGGCCATTATCACTAAGCTGGCTATGTCGGAGGAGGAGAACATCGCCCTCCACTTCAATACAAATCAGGATGCGTTCACGAAGTCGCTTGAGATCGGCGATGGTATCTATGTGTGGACAAACACCAGCACGCAGAGCAAGCTGTCTGTCTTGAGTCGTCTCTTCAAATTGTACGATGAAGATCCGGCAGATTTGGTATTTTATCTACGTGATGAAAACGAAGTCAATGAGGATGAACCGGGTAGCCGTTACGAGCTCCGGAGAAAATACTGGACATACGCGCTTCCTATTATACAGAGGGCGCACGGTGAGGACGGCTCCTTCTCCAATGTTAATCCGTCAAGAGATAACTGGATCAATGGCTTCTTTGGTATAGGTGGCTTCTATCTTTGCTGCGTAGCAAACTTTGATGCAGCGCGGGCAGAGGTCGTATTTGGCAGAGGAAATAAGCAAGAAAACAAGGCTGCCTTCGATAGCCTATACACACATAAAGCAGAAATTGAATCAGCGCTGGGCACGACGCTCCAGTGGAATCGTGGCAACGACATCAAATCGTCCAAGGTATTCATTCAGCTGAATAATGTCAGCATCGAGAATGAGACCGATTGGCTCCAGATGGCTAACTTCCACGCTGATTGGACGAAGAGGTTCTACGATGTGATTGTGCCGTTTATAAAACAATAAAGAAGGGGCGCATGATGAAGATAGGAAGAAATGATCCGTGTCCATGTGGAAGCGGAAAGAAATATAAGAATTGCTGTTTAAGAAAGGACACAATGAGTGTTCCGGAGCAAATAAGATATGCAGTTAAAGAGAACGGCTATAAAGAAGATGTCGAGGATGTTTTGGTAAACATGTACAGGTACATGGAGAGAAAACAATGGTGGGGTGCCTGCCACGCTTCGTGCGCTGCGTTATATGTTTGCTTGTCTGAGATCGGATACAAACCTGATCTATGTATAGGCGAGGTGCTTGGGCAAGGATTGTACTTTGATCACTCATGGATTAGCCTTGATGATAAAATGATTGATCTTGCGATAAGCATGACCTTGCTTGGAGGAGCACCGGCATCAGGAGCCATTATTTTTGGAAAAGATATCGAAACTGGGATGCCTCCTATACTGGATTATGGTGTTCCGGGCAGAGGCATCGAGGATCAGGCAAAGTTCGTGATGGAGCTTCCATTCAACCAGTATATGGATAGCTTTCCAGACGAAAAAGATGGTCTATGGGGCGTCGTACGTGAAGTATTAAGTACTGATATAAATATTCCGTCATTACGTGAAAAATACAAGGACACGAAGAGAGTTCTTATAAGACATGAATGATGGTAATTATGTTGCATTTGAAGAAGGAGGCTTATTCGTCCGTGAGTAATGATATTAAAGCAATTGAAACTGAATATGACGGACATCGATTTCGCAGTCGACTTGAAGCTCGCTGGGCAGTCTTTTTCAATGCAGTCGGTCTAACTTACGAATATGAAATCGAAGGATTCGAAATGGATGGAACCAGATATCTTCCGGATTTTTATATTCCAAGCTTGAATAGGTGGTTCGAGATCAAAGGGAAACCGTTGAGTTTGGACGAAATAAAAAAGTGCGAAGAATTCTGCCGTAGACTTGATAATGAGAATATAAAGTACTCAGTCCTTATTGGGTCGCCGAATTTATGCGCCATACGCATCGGAGAGTTCGTTGGAATACTGGAATATGTCTGGGAGTGGCCGTCTGAAAAGTATCCTGACAATTATCGCATTCAAGCTCCCAAGGAGCTTATAGAGGATGAGTACTATTCCAGATTTGTAAAGGGCTTATGGGTTGTTCCTGATAAGACGGAAGAGGAAGTTGCGGTTGCTGCTATTGCAGCAGGAAAGGCAAGATTCGAATTTGGAGAAAAGCCTGACGTATAAGAATTCTAAAGTTGAGGCGATGGGATTTCGGACTTGTTCCGTCAGAGCGAAGTCTTGAGGCGGTCAGCGAATATGTGAATTTGCACATTATAGGTAGGAGCAAGGTCTTTGACCTGTTTCCGAGAACGTACAAGGGTAAAAATCGGTGTGTTTTATGGAAAAAACACGCTTTGATAAATTCCCGCGAACGACCGCTAAAATCTGACATCAATCTGGAGCAATCGAGCCATGTGGAGACGTGTGTCCTTTTGGGTAGGAAATAGTAACACCGCTGATACGGTTTATGTGTACAATGACTATATGCCGAAAGACAGCGAATATTTGAAAGATGTAAAGGGGTGCGCTACCTATACGGAAATCAAAGAATGGATAAAATCGGAGTATGGTTTAAAGGTATCGTCTTTGTATGTGGCGCAGATAAAAGACAAGTGCGGCTTTGATAAACGTCTGAATTATTATATGGGCGAAAATAAAAGCCGCGTGCCGAAGTGCCCGCCGGAGAAAGAAAAAGCGATTATGGCGGCGTTTAAGCATTTTAACATGGTGTGAGATGCTCCGCAAGATTTCAAAAAAATGTTGATTTCCAGATACAGAAATGTTATATTATAGAAAAAGGAGCAGCCGCCCATATTATGCCCTATGGGTACAAAGTGGTTAGCCTCCATGAATAGCTATATAAGCCTACCTCTAACCGGTCAAGTTATCAAGGTAGGCTTATTTATTTTCGCTTGTTGCTCCTATTTATGTAGGCAAGCAATGCAACGAGGAACGAACTGTTCAACTTTTCTTGTCCACACTTATATATTAACACCATACTGCCTATATTGCAGAGGTAAAGAAGTCTTTGGGATTGACAATGTATGATGCTCCTAATGCGGTAGAAGAATTAAAACATCCGAGGAAGCGTCCACCGAAAGAGAAAGTAGAAGCGATAACGGATGCACTTAAATATTTTGAGGTAATTTAATTGATAAAAGGATTTATCAGATTGCAGAGCAGATAGTCGAAATACATCAAAAAGCTTATGAGGTTTATTTGCCGTTGGTTGAAGATGTCTGTAGCAGAACCGTGTCAGAAGATGACCCAAGATTTGTGATTCAAAATTGGATGCGCAATCGTAATACAATAGAATTTTTAGGCGTTTGGGAAGAATTGCATAATCCGGATTTTAACCGTGTGCATTTCGAGGCGGTTAAAAACGAGGCGGGGTTAAATTGTTTTGTTATGACACCGACAAAGAGGATTACACAGATGAATGCTATCGGTATTGTTTCAAAAGCGGGACGTTATGGCGGGACATATGCTCATAGTGATATTGCTATGTCTTTCGCAACTTGGATTTCGCCTGAGTTCCAGTTATATATTATGAAAGAATATGGGCGTTTAAAGACAGATGAGAATAGTCGATTATCTCTGAATTGGAATTTGAACAGAGAGATTTCTAAATTGAATTATAGGATACATACAGATGCAATTAAAGAAAATTTGATTCCACCAGAATTAACACCTGCACAGATATCCTATACATACGCTAGTGAGGCAGATATGTTAAATGTGGTTCTGTTTGGAAAAACAGCGAAGCAGTGGAAAGAGGAAAATTCAACTGCGAAAGGAAACAATATCTGAAATGGATCGTGCAGAAATGGATGAGTTCATAGATAATATGCGGTTGATTTTAGGAGTGTTAGGACATAAAATTTTAGAACCGTCTATAAAGAGAAAAAGTGATGAGAAAGAGATTCTTTACATTTTACAAGACCGTTCTGGAATCAAGGCGAGTGGTAAACCTATTTCAGAAGGTTTTGCGGTGTTGAAAGGTTCTAAAATTGCTGATAATGTAGCGACATCTTTATCAAAGTTTGTTATCAATAAACGAGAGCTATTATTAGATAAAGGCATTGTTGATGAGGACTTTACATTTACTCAGGATTGGGCATTTACGAGTCCTTCATTTGCAGCAGCAATAGTTGTTCCGGGAATCAGATTTAAGCCAATAACTTTTATATAGAATCTGTTAAAATTTATTTGATTTTCTCTTTAGTCTGTTTTAAAATAAATCTCAAAGGATTTGTATAATCCACAGGAGCGGACAGGAGGAAACTATATGCAGAAACGTATTTTAATAGTGGATGACGACACGATGAATCTGATGAGGACCAAGATGATACTGGAGAAATATTATGAAATAGTTCTTGCGGATTCCGGGGAGAAGGCGCTTTATTTACTCAGAAATGAGAAGATAGACCTGGTACTCCTTGATATCGCGATGCCGGATATGAACGGTATAGAGACCTTTGAGCGGATGAAGGAATATCCGATTGATGTTCCGGTGATCTTTCTGACAGCATCGGGACATGAGGATGATGTGATGCGTGCCATCAGGTTGGGGGCGGTCAATTATCTGAAGAAGCCGTTTCAGCCGCAGGAGCTTTTAAAACGGGTAGCAAAGGAGTTTGAATAACAATGAGAACAGAGCGGCAGACAAGTAAATATCTGCTTTTGGCCAGCATCGTCAGCGTATTCAGCGTGATGCTGGCTTTGATTACGGTAGTGATGTCATGGGAGATGTGGATGATCCCGCTGATTGTATTTGGGATGTTCAGCGTGTGGAGCCTCCATATCGGAAGGATTGGTTCAGAGGCAGTTTATGAAAATCTGTGTGCCGGAGTGATATTGGTAGAATTCTTTTTCTTTGGGGTACATTCTGGCAGTCTCTTTGACATCCCTGCTGTTGCCTGTATGATGATTCTTATTTTTTCCATGTTGGACAGAAAGCGGCTGTTGTATTTGACAGCCGCCTTGTACGTGGCGGAGCTTACATACCACGTCATCGTGCTCCCCACCATTACCCTGGAGATCGGCGTCCGGGATATCGTCCGCCTCGTGCTGGATGTCATGGTGGTGGCGGGTGCACTTGCTATCGCCAGTTACCGGATCAACCGGAGGCTTGAGGCGAGGGAAAGATACAAGATCCTGGCGGAGCAGCTTGAGGCGGCGGGAAAGCAGAACGCAGATTTTCTGTCCAATGTCTCTCACGAGCTTCGCACGCCCATCAATATGGTGATCGGTATCAGCGAGGTTGCTTTGGGAAAAGGCGTTTACCCGGAGATTCAGGAGGATATTCGCTCTATACAGCTGGCGGGAAAGCGCCTGTCCAACCAGATCAACAATATTTTGGACTATACGGAAATTATGGACGGCACTCTTGTGCCAGCCAAGGAAGAATACATGATTACGTCGGTGCTCAATGACGTGATCACGATGACGGCGATGCCAAGCAGCAGGCAGAAGCTGGAGATGGTATTCGACATGAACTTGAAGATGCCGTCGGTTCTTATCGGAGACGCAGAAAAGGTGTCCCATGTATTAAAGATCCTTTTGGAAAATTCCATTAAATACACGGAAGAGGGCGGTATTAATGTGTGTATCGAGTTCCGGCAGGAAAGCTATGGAATCAATCTGGTCATCGATGTTCAGGATACGGGTATCGGCATGACCGAATCCCAGCTTACGCAGATCTGCGATGAGTTCTATCAGGCAGATACCGGGAGCGGGCGTTTCTCCGGCGGTTTGGGACTTGGGATTCCTATTGCCAGGGGACTTCTCCATTCCATGGGAGGCTTTATCCATTTTGAGAGCAAGGGGAAGCAGGGGCTTCATGCACATATCACCATTCCCCAGGGAGTGGCAGACGATACGCCGTGCATGGCGCTCACGACTCAGGAAAAGCTCTGTATCGCCTGTTATTTCCGGCCGGATCGATATAGCTGCGATGAGGTCAGGAGCTTTTACGACAGGATGATCCTCCACCTTGTGGAAGGACTTGGGATTGAAGGATACCAGGCCCATAACTTTGAAGGACTTTTGAAGCTTATACGCACCCAAAAGCTGACCCATGTGTTCATCACCCAGATCGAATATGAGGTGAACCGCGCCTATTATGAAGAATTGGCGGAGACGCTCCGGGTGGTAGTGATCGCGGAGCGGGAGTATGCGCTGAGCAGGAACAGTAAGCTTATGATGATTCGCAAGCCGTTTTTTGCGCTCTCGGTTGTAAATCTTCTGAACGGCGAAGTGAAGGAGAACGGTTTCGAGGAGGCGCAGAACGCAGGGCGCAGGCCGTTTTACTGTGTAGATGTGCGCGCCCTTGCCGTGGATGATGAGGAGATGAACCTGGTAGTTGCAAAAGGTGTCCTGGGCAGCTACGGCATACAGGTGGATACGTGCCTCAGCGGAAGAGAGGCAGTGGAACGGTGCAGGAAGACGGCCTATGATATCATCTTCCTTGATCATATGATGCCGGGATTTGACGGAGTGGAGACATTAAGGCGCATCCGGGAGATCAACTATGGCATGTATAAGGAACTTCCGGTGATCGCTTTGACGGCAAATACGATTAGCGGGGCCAGGGAGATGTTTAGGAGTGAAGGGTTTACCGAGTTTATCCCGAAACCTATCGAGCGGGCGGTTCTTGAGCGGGTACTGCGCAGAGTGCTGCCGAAGAGCAATATCAAATACGGCGAGGAGCCGGTAGCTGAGGATAATCTGCCGAAAGAAGAGACGCTGTTTAATCCTTTCGATGTCCTTTCCGAAGTGGGGATCAATGCCCAGATGGGCCTGGATTACTGCTGCGGGGAAGAGGATTTCTATCTGGAGATGCTGCGGATGTTCCACGGGTTCGGCAAGGAGAAGAGAGAGGAGATCATCTCCCTTTACGAGGCGGAGAACTGGGAAGACTATGCGGTTAAGGTCCATGCGTTAAAGAGCACTGCACTGACCATCGGCGCGGAAGAGCTTTCCGAGCGGGCCAAGGCGCTTGAGCGGGCGGGAAAGGAAAAAGACGTGGATTATATCCGCAAAAACCACTCGGAGCTTATGCGCATGTATCAGGAGACTTGCGACAGCGTCGCCGGATTTTAGGATTTCCTGCGGCTTGAGAGGAGGACATATTGCGTGATTAAAAAATGGTACGAATTCATTTTTAACCATAGAATCAGCCTGCGGGAGCGTCTGTTTCGGATTGCCACGGGAGGCTGTATGATCGCGGCGGTTTTTGTACTGCCGATGGGAAAGAGTGCGGCAAACTGGCTGCTGCTGGTGGCAAGCCTTATCTTTATGGCAGCGGTGGTGAAGGTCAGTATTGAAAAAGACTGCATCAACACAGGGGCAACGGTCATCGCGTTGCTGATCCTTGTGCTTTTTCCGGTGAGTTTTTTTACGGCAGGCGGGTTTTACAGCGGGGTGCCAGAGTGGCTGGTGATCTATTTTATCTTTATCAGCATCACTTTGGCGGGGAGGCGGAAGATTGTCTTCTACCTGCTCTGTGTGGCAGAGACGCTGCTTTGCTATTATCTGGCGTTCAATTTTCCGGAGTATGTTGCAAATAATACGCAGCAGCGTTCCTTTTTTGATTCGGCGTATTCCGTTGTCCTGGTAGGGCTTTTGACCAGTGTTCTGCTGGTGTTCCTGTCTAAACTTTATGAAGAGGAAAATGAGATCTCCAAACGGCAGAAGAAAGAGATTGAGGAGCTTAACAGGGCAGAGAATCATTTCTTTTCCAGTATGAGCCACGAGATTCGCACGCCCATCAATACGATCATCGGGTTGAATGAGATTATCCTGCGGGAGGACATCCCGGAGGATGTGGCGGAGAATGCCAGGAATATCCAGGGTGCCAGCAAGATGCTGCTGACGCTGATCAATGATATCCTGGATCTTTCTAAGATCAAATCCGGTAAGATGGAGATTGTGAATGTTTCCTACGAGACAGGGGCGCTCTTTTCGGAGATCGTCAACATGATCTGGATCAAGGCCAGGGAGAAAGGGCTGGAATTTAAGCTGCATGTGGATTCGTCGATTCCCAGCATGCTCTGCGGCGACGAGATCCGTATCAAGCAGGTGCTGATCAATCTCCTTAATAATGCGGTAAAATATACATGCGAAGGTTCCGTCACCCTCTCCATCCGGTGCGAGCGGCTGTCCCTTAACCGGGTGCGGGTCTGGTACACGGTGGAGGATACCGGGCAGGGTGTGAAGAAAGAAAATATCCCGTATATCTTTAATGCGTTCAGGCGGGTAGACGAAGAGAAGAACCGTCATATCGAAGGGACAGGGCTTGGGCTTAGCATCGTACAGCAGCTTGTCAGACTGATGGGCGGCGAGATCAGCGTCAACAGTGTCTACACGAGAGGTTCTACATTTATCGTCATGCTGGAGCAGGATATCGTGGATGAGAGGGAGCTTGGGACATTTACCCTGGCTTCCCGCAGAAAGGTCCGCGAGGGGGAGCAGTATAAGCAGAGCTTTGAGGCATCGGACGCCCACATCCTGGTGGTGGATGACAACGATATGAACCTGATGGTAGTGAAAAAGCTTCTTTCTGCCACAAGGATACAGATAAACACGGCGTTAAGCGGCGCAGAGTGCCTGGATATGACCAGGATCCAGCATTATGACTGCATACTGATGGATCATCTGATGCCGGAGATGGACGGGATTCAGTGCTTACACCAGATCCGTACTCAGCCGGGAGGCCTGTGCCAGGATACGCCGGTGATCGCCCTGACGGCCAACGCGGGGAGCGACAACCAGTTACTTTACAAGAAAGAGGGCTTCGCCGGTTATCTGGCAAAGCCGGTGAGCGGTGCGCTTCTCGAGGCATCGGTATTGAATATTCTTCCGGAAGAATTGGTGGAGGTGAATGAGACGGCGAATCAGTCTGAGATTGGGAAGGATATCCTGATCTTTGACCGGGCAAAGCGGATCTCTTTGGCGGTAACGACAGACAGCGTATGCGACCTCCCGGAAGCGCTCATTAAGGAGTTCGGCATATCCGTGTGTCCGTATTATGTCTGTACGGATCAGGGTAGATTTCTGGATGAGCTGGAGCTTAAGGCGGATGAACTTTTATATCATCTGGAACAGGGGCAGGAAGGATTTTCCAAAGCGCCTGAGGTAGAAGATTATGAGCGTTTTTTTGCGCAGAAGCTCACGGAGGCCCAGAATGTTGTGCACATCACTATGGCAAGGCATGCCAGCAAGGGCTATGATCATGCTGTTGAGGCGGCGCGCTCCTTTGAGAATGTCACAGTTATCGATTCCGGCCACTTATCCAGCAGCATGGGTCTATTGGTGCTTTATGCGGCTTATATGGCGGAACATCATGCCGCAAAGCCGGAGATTGTAGATACAGTGGAGCAGCTTAAACGATATATCTCATCTGCATTTATCATTGACAACACCCATCAGATGATGGTAGCAGGACAGATTTCCAAGAGAGTGCAGGTCCTTTGCGATGCACTTCTGCTGCATCCGGTGATTATGCTGAAGAAAAGCAGGATGGTAGTGGGACATGTAAAAGTAGGGGATTTTGAACGTGCTGCGAAGCGATATATCCGGTATGTGCTCAGGGATGTAAAAAATATTGACCGGCAGATTTTGTTTATCACCTATGCCGGGATGGAGAGAAAGAAACTTGAGTATATCCAGAGATTAGTGCAGCAGTTCTGCCCGTTTGAGAGAGTCTACTTACAGAAAGCTTCCTCTGCCATCGCAGCCAACTGCGGGGCAAACTCTTTCGGACTTCTGTTTATGAGGAAGAATGATATCGGGATTTCGTATGCACAGGCATCGAAACCAGATTAAAGAATTTTTTATCAGAAAAGAGTCTTTTTAATTGCGGCAGAAAAAAGTGACGGAGAAAAACGGGTTAATAGATGAAGAGAGAAAAAACAGCATTTGAAATGATATATGAGATCATCAACCAGATTCCCAAAGGGAAAGTAGCCTCTTATGGTCAGATTGCTGCACTTGCAGGCAACCGCCGATGGGCGAGGGTGGTAGGATATGCTCTCCATGCCGTTCCTGATGGGAGTGATATCCCGTGGCACCGTGTAGTGAAAAAGAACGGGGAGGTATTTGGCGGTGCCGAAAGCCCGGGTGGAAGATATCAGACAGAGCTGCTTTTGCAGGAAGGAGTGGGATTCGTGGACGGATATGTGGATATGGAGCATTATCAGTGGAAGAAGATTCTGTTTTGATCTATGATGCCTAATACGGCCAAGACTGTACAGCAAGGTAAAATAAAGCAGGGAAATGTATGACCGGTCGGGGATACATTTCCCTTTTCTGACTATGGTTTTCTTCCCAATAAACGGCTTACCGTCTGACATGCCTCTTTATTGCGTCAAAACTCTCACGGCTGATCACGTGCTCGATCTTGCAGGCATCCTCTGCGGCAATTTCGGCCGGTACACCTAAAAAGGTAAGCCATGAAGTCAAAAGCTGATGGCGTTCATAGATCATCTCTGCAATCTTGCGTCCGGATTCGGTGAGATAGATGAAGCCGGCATCGGTTACCGTGATATGCTCCTTAATTCTCAGATTCTTCATCGCAACGCTGACACTTGATTTCTTAAATCCAAGTTCATTGGCAATATCCACAGATCTTACAACAGGAAGTTTTTGGCTCAGGATCAGAATTGTTTCAAGATAATTTTCGGCGGATTCATTAAGTGCTGGCATCTTTGTCTCTCCTTGTATATGATTTCAGGTGTGTTTACTCAAAGTATTATTTCCCAGTATACCATAATCCTGTCAGAAACTCAAAAAATCTTTAAGGATTGAAAATAGCGGCAGAAAGGGAGTATAATTAATGCTGAAAAGGAGGTGAATAAAGTGAAAAAAATAATCACAAGGTTAATAGTATTTCTTTTGATCATTCTTGCTGTCCCTGTATTGGATGTCCAGGCGGCCGGAAATAATAAGAAAGCCTGCAAAGCATATCGAAGCTGGCTGAACAAGAAGGCGCCTTCCAAATATAAAGAGTTTGCGCTGGTTAAGCTGGATAAGGACAGTGTGCCGGAGTTGGTAGGCCATTATCAAAAGAACGGTATGGACCATTATGTTATCTGTGGCTATGACGGCAGGAAAGTTGTTACAAAACGGCTTAGCGACGGGGTGGCGCCGGTTGGCGGATACAGAGGCGTATGGATGTACATGCCGAAAAAAGGAAAGCTCCTTCATGAGTACATATATGGCGGTACGGGCTCAGAGTGTGATGAAGTGTACCATTTCAAGAAGGGAAAATTAAAGCTTGTAACTACCGGTTCAAAGGAGTATCAATGCGGGAAGAAGATATGCGCATGGGGCGGTAAAAAGACAGGCAAGGGAAACTACGAAAGAAAGCTGAAAAAGGCATTTAATACTTCAAAGGGAAAAGTATTCTATGATTTGAAGTATATATCCCGAACAAAGATGAAGAAGAAACTTCGTTAATGAAGAAAGGCAGGATGATTTTATGGGAAAATGTTTGAAAAAAGGAATTTCAGTATTTATCGCAGCGGTTTTACTGCTGTGTGTTGCCGCTCCGGTTTCTGTCCATGCAAAAAGCCCGAAAGTTTATGTTTATCACGGTGGATATGGGAATGGCGACGGTAATTTCATCGTAAAATATAAAGGAAATAAAGTGTATCTGAGAGGATATGCCCACAAGGAAAAAAATATTCAGTCGATAAGATATCTGGATAAAAAGCCCAAAGTAAAGAAAACTTACAAGATCACGAAAAACTGTAAAATAAGCGTGGGAGACGAAAAAATACGTACCTTTAAGTTCAAAGACAAAAAGAAAGTGAAAAAATATTGGGGAAAATCAGGGAAAATGATCAAGGCCCCGTCAATTTATGTCAAAGTGAAAGGCAATAAGGTAGTATGGATCTCCATCGGAGCATAGCGAATACTAAAGTATTGTTTAAATCGTAAAAAACGCGGCAGTATAATTTTTAAAAAGTTATTGACATCTAAGAAAAGTTAGTTTATACTAACGAATGAAATCAAAAGTTTTTATCAAAATCTAAGTGACAGGCTGGCACAGGTATGTATGCCAGTCTGCCACCGATAAAAAGGGGATGAGATTATGCCGCTGTCGATGGTGAATACCGGCGAACCGATGCAGATCAAGCGGATCGGAGGAAAAGAGGAAGTTAAGAAGTTTTTGGAGAATCTTGGATTCGTTGCGGGCGGGATCGTGACGGTTGTGTCAGATATCGGCGGCAGCGTAATCGTGAAGGTAAAAGATTCCCGCGTGGCTATAGGAAGGGATATGGCCAGCAAGATCATGGTGTAGGCAGCGTCCTGCGTCTGTTTCCCGCGAAGGAGCAAGCCGGGCAGATATGTTTGCATGTCCGTTTGGCGTCCGCCGCGGGTATTTAACTGAAAAGAAAGAAGGGATAAGGAAAGATGAAGACATTGAAGGAAGTGCCTTGCGGCAGGATGGTGAAGGTGACAAGGCTTTCGGGCGAAGGTTCGGTGAAGAGGAGGATCATGGATATGGGGATCACGAAAGGCGTGGACATATTTGTGCGGAAGGTGGCGCCTCTCGGGGATCCGGTGGAAGTGACGGTGAGAGGATATGAGCTCTCCCTGCGGAAGGCGGACGCAGAGATGATCCTGGTGGAATAACAGGCTAGTCGGAATAACAGGATGCAGCAATTTTTTTTACCCATGGGTTAGTGTTGACTAATAAAAGAAAGTGATAACTAATATCGAAAAGCAATAACAAACTTAGAAGGAGAAATGTTATGTCAATAAAAATAGCACTTGCAGGAAATCCGAACAGCGGCAAGACAACTTTGTTCAATGCGCTGACAGGCTCCAACCAGTTCGTGGGAAACTGGCCGGGAGTGACCGTTGAAAAAAAAGAAGGGAGATTAAAGGGGAATAAAGACGTGGTCATCATGGATCTGCCGGGAATCTACTCCCTGTCGCCCTACACGCTGGAGGAAGTGGTGGCAAGAAATTATTTGATCGGCGGCAGGCCGGACGCGATCATCAATATCGTAGATGGAACGAACATCGAGCGGAATCTTTATCTGTCCACCCAGATCATGGAGCTTGGGATTCCGGTAGTCATGGCAGTGAATATGATGGATATCGTAGAGAAGAACGGAGATAAGATCAGCACGGAGAAGCTTGCAGAGAAGCTGGGCTGCCAGGTGATCCTGATATCCGCCCTCAAGGGGACGGGGCTTATGGAAGCGGCAGAGACGGCTGTTTCCCTTGCGCAGGCGGGTCAGTCTTCAAAGGCGGCCCATGAGTTTAGTAAAGAGGCGGAAGATATCATCGGAAGAGTGGAGGAGAAGCTCGCGGGGATCGTACCGGATGCCCAGAAGAGATTTTTCGCCGTAAAGCTTTTGGAAAAGGATGATAAGATTTCCCGGCAGATGCCGTCTGTGCCGGATGTATCCGCGGATATCCGGGAGATGGAGGAAAAGTTCGACGACGATACGGAGAGCATTATCACCAACGAGCGGTATATGTACATATCTTCCATCATCGGGGAGTGTGTGAAGAAGAATCAGCCCCAAAAGCTTACCACATCCGATAAGATCGACCGCATCGTGACAAACCGGTGGCTGGCGCTCCCGATATTTGCAATTATCATGTGGCTGGTGTATGATGTATCTGTATCGACAGTGGGGGCATTTGTGACGGACTGGACGAATGATGTACTGTTCGGTGAGATCATCCCTCCGGCGGTTGAACAGATTCTTGTAAACATAAACTGCGCGGACTGGCTTCAGGGGCTTATCCTTGACGGTATCGTGGCCGGCGTGGGCGCGGTTCTCGGTTTCGTGCCGCAGATGCTGGTGCTTTTTATCTTCCTCGCGTTCCTGGAGGCATGCGGATATATGGCGAGAGTGGCATTTATCATGGACAGGGTTTTCCGAAAATTCGGCCTTTCGGGGAAGTCCTTTATCCCGATGCTGATCGGCACGGGCTGCGGTGTTCCGGGCGTTATGGCGTCAAGGACGATTGAAAATGACAGGGACCGCAAGATGACCATTATGACGACCACGTTTATCCCCTGCGGGGCGAAGCTTCCGATCATCGCGCTGATCGCGGGAGCGCTCTTTGACGGGGCGTCGTGGGTTGCGCCCAGTGCGTATTTTGTGGGGATCGCGGCTATCATCTGCTCCGGCGTCATCTTAAAGAAGACGAGGATGTTCGCAGGAGATCCGGCGCCGTTCGTGATGGAGCTTCCGGCGTACCATATGCCGACGGTGGGAAATGTCCTTCGGAGCATGTGGGAGCGTGGTTGGTCCTTTATCAAAAAAGCAGGAACGATTATCCTTATGT
>CATLEM010000039.1 GCA_949916155.1 uncultured Dorea sp. | reverse complement strand
CATTTTTTGAAGCATAAATTTTTTTGACTTTTTTATTTCTTCACACTTACGCTGGTGAAGGGTGATGAGGTGGTCGAGGCAGGAAAAATACTGTCCGATTTTCTCTTGTTCTGCTAATTGGGGAATCGAAATCGCTTGTTTTAAAATTGCCGAACGATTAATTCCTGCAATTAGCCCTCTTGCATTTTTTTTAATCTCTTTAACTACCGAAAATGCCAAATAATAGTTAAACGTATTATTTAACACATCAGTGCATCTCAAATCCATAAATTGTCTAGCAATATGGGCTTTTTCCTGCCGTAATCTAGCAAGACTCCCATATCCAGAGCCTTTACACACTAAAAGCACTTCCCCTTGATATGCAATGCAACGCGGGACTAACGTCCAACGGTTTTCAATGGTGCTTCCATTCACAATGCAGCTTGCGCCTGTCATATAAGGAATTCCATCTCCAACTTCGTTATATTGCGATGGCTCGAAATCTTGCCCCGATAATAACTCTATAACATCGCCATACTTACGCTGTTCCCAATCGTCAGTATATTCCTTAAACCTAATTGGAGGTGTTTTCTTCATTATCCGCGCCTCCTATTATACTCATAAAATCATTAAGCTTTTTCTGTACACTCTCATCAGCCACAATCATGCCTTTCATCAGAGATAAAAGTTCTTTCTGCGTCCGGTTTATATTCTCTTTCGTATTCCTCAATTCTGAGTTTATTTCCGCAAGATCCACTACTACCTCTTCTTCAAAAGTATCAACATACCGGGGAATATTGAGATTATATCCATTTTTCTTAATGTCATCAAAACTGATAACACTCGCCTCTTTATCGACAGACTCCCGTCTTAAATACAATTCCACAACATGGTCAATGTTTTCGACGCTCATTGTATTCTGCTTTTTTCCCTTTTGAAACTCCTTTGATGCATCAATGAACAGGACATCCCTTCCCTCTCTATGTTTTTTTAATACGATAATGCATGTCGGTATAGACGTGTTATAAAACAAATTTGCAGGAAGCCCTATCACAGCATAGACCGATCCATTTTCCAATAGCTTCTGCCTAATGGCACCTTCCGCCCCTCCCCTAAAAAGGACTCCATGTGGGAGGACAATTGCCATCGTGCCGTTCTGCTTCAAGTGATAAAATCCATGCAGCAAGAAAGCATAATCTGCCTTCGACTTTGGCGCGATCACACCATAATCGCTAAACCGCTCATCTACCAAAAATCCTTGGGCGGCAGACCATTTCGCAGAATAAGGAGGATTCATAACTACCATATCAAATTCCGTTTCTTCATCGGTCGGCCAATCGGCATCCAATGTATCCGCATTATGGAGTTTCTGGTTTTCCGGTGCAATTCCGTGAAGGAACATATTCATCCGGGCCAGATTGTATGTGGATGGCATAAGTTCTTGCCCATAGAATCTAACATACCCTGGCTCATCCACAAATTTCCGGGCATTCAAAAGCAGAGATCCCGAACCCATGCAGGGATCATATACAGTCAGCCCCCTTATTCCCTCCTGCCCCGCAACAGCGATCCTTGTCAATATCTGCGCCGGCCCTTGCGGCGTATAGAACTCTCCTGCCTTCTTTCCTGTTTCTGATGCAAACTGTCCGATAAGGTACTCATATGCATTTCCGAGTACATCACCCTCCGCATTCAAAAGGTCGGCCTTGTTGATCTCAAGGATAAGGTCAGATATTGTCTTGCTCTGCTTCGCATCTCCTGCCCCTAGCCTGTTTGAATAGAGGTCAATGTCATCAAACATATGATGGAAAATCTCATCCGAATCCTCTATTTCATTAAAAGCCGCCTGAAGTTCCTCACGTTTAAAAGTGTTTTCATTTACTTTTTTTACAAATTTCGTAAAAGTATGTTCTGGCTTGATAGAATAGCGACATGTCTCCATAAGATCTTCTGTGAGGTCTTCGGCACTGTCGGTCTTCATGATCTCCTCATATGACTCCTGCGCCTGTTCCATCGTATCCGGCCTGCAGTCATTGATAAGGTCATATGCCTTAACAAGAAATGTATCTGAAAGGTACTTGTAGAATACCATGCCAAGCAGATAATTCTTATATTCGTTTGCATCCATTTTGGAGCGGAGGATATCCGCCCCGCCCCACAAAACAGATAATAGATCTTTACTATTCTCCATGCTGCTCATAATCTATAGCCTCCTGATTATTTTTTCGGATGTGTCTTGGGTCATCCGGCTTTTCCGTATCTTCTGGTATCAGCCAAGTACGGCCTTTTAAGACCGCCCCCTCTATTCTGCCATCTCTGCACAATGTTGTGATCCGCCTTCTTGATATGTTCCATTTCTCGGCCATTTCCGTAGTTGTTAAAAATCCCATTTTTCCCTCCTTTTAACAAACCATACAATGCCATTATATTCCTTTAAGGGAACACTTTCAAGTCGAATGCTACAATAAATTGTCCTCCACGCACTCCAAATAGACATATTCTTCATCATTTAAATTGAGTAATTCCATATGACGCTCTACCGACAGGGCATTTCGATTCGTGACAGACACAACCGCTCTTTTTCCTGTTTTCTTATTTTCCCTCAGATATTTCCTCACATTAACAAACTTAAAATAAATCTTCTGTCCCATATATTTCTCCCTTTCTTTTATGGTGTTTAATATGTACGCTTTTCCTCTTAACCCGCCGTACTCAAAACATATTTGTCATGCTGCCTAATCGATTTCACTGCACTTTCCACGCTCCATGTCTTCCAATGTCTATGGTAATGCTCTGTCTTCCGGCGGTGCTTATGGTAAATCATGATGGTGTTATCCGTGCCATTCAAATTTTTACAGATAATCCAGCAGTGCCTTGTGCCATTGGAAAGGAATTCAATATACCGATTAGTTTCCCTTATGATGGTAAAGTACCTTTCCTTAATCAACCTTTTCTCTTTCTTTGTGAACATAACTTCTCCTTTTGAATGTTTTAACGAAATGTTATAAGATTTAACGATTGCCGAGTAATCGTTAAAAAGAGGTGCAAAATTGCTAGGCAGAACAGCCCACGGATTATAGTGGCAGACCTAAAAAGCCAAAAAAACATTCCCAAAAACCCTTGAAACGCCTTATTTTCAGGCATTTCAGCGATTCCACATTGTATCAATTTCGTTGTTGCGATGTTCATGGCGGCAACAAGAATAAAATTGGACGGAAATACGTAATTCCCATGCGCCCTGTTGATGCGTATCACTCTCTCCTCCAGAGGCTGTCTTAACACCTCCAGCACGGATTTCCGGAACTCTGCCAGCTCGTCCAGAAACAATACACCCCCGTGAGCTAAGCTTATCTCCCCCGGGACCGGGATGAGCCCGCCCCCGATCAGCGCCGGCTTCGTCACTGTATGATGCACACTCCTGAACGGTCTTCCCGTGATCAGAGGACGGTCTTTATCCACCATTCCCAGAACACTGTATATTCTGGTGATCTCCAGGCTCTCCTCATGATCAGGCGGCGGCAGGATGGTCGGGATGCGCTGCGCGACCATGGATTTACCGCTGCCCGGAGGCCCGATCAGCAAAAGGTTATGTCCGCCTGATACTGCCACCTCGACGGCTCTTTTCACAGCCTCCTGTCCCTGTATATCTGAAAAATCGATCAGACCCTGCGCTGTGGCTGCATACTTTTCCCACTTCGTACTGCTTTCCGGGCATATCTTTGCCTCATCTCTCAGATAATCCACTGCCTGTCTCAAACTGTCAGCTCCGATCACCTCTATCCCTTTCGTCAGCGCCCCTTCTGCTGCATTTCCTCCCGGAAGAATACACCGGCTGCAGCCCATCTTTTTTGCCTCCATAACGATGGGCAGCACCCCGTTCACCTCTCTGAGCCTTCCATCTAAGCTCAGTTCTCCGATAACTACCGTATCTTTAAGCTTTTCCGCCGTGATCACACCCAGCGCTGAAAGCAGAGATAACGCGATAGGAAGGTCAAAAGATGCCCCTCTCTTCCTGACTGTTGCCGGAGCAAGATTGATAATGATCTTCTTTGCCGGGATCTGGATGCCTGAATTATGAATTGCAGTACGCACCCGTTCCGACGCTTCCCTTACCTCAGACGAAAGATATCCTACCATATGAAATACCGGAAGCCCGTTGCTGATATCCGTCTCTACATGGATCAATTCTACCTGCAGCCCTTCAATGGCCGCTGACATTACTGTGCTAAATGACATCTGCACACTCCTTTCTTAAATTGTACTCATAAATTGTGATTACGGCCGATGCGGCCTGTGAAGATTGACGAAAGCTGACCGGGGCATCTCCCCCGCTTCCGAAAATGTGAGATAATTCTATCCGATATATAAACAATTGTCAACAGAATTTTCACGGCATTGCCGCAAAGCAACGGATCATCTGCATATCCGCATATTGAAAGGGGGCTTAACCCCCATCCCAAACGCTAAAAATATTCCCGTAATTTTTCGATCGCACTTTTTTCAATCCTTGAAACGTAAGAACGAGAGATGCCAAGCTGTTTTGCTATCTCCCGCTGTGTATACTCTTCCTCATTATACAGACCGTATCTCATCTTCAATACAAGCCGTTCTCTTGGGGAAAGCTCTGATTCCACCTTCTGATAGAGCGTCCTGACGTCCTCTTTAAGCTCTGCTTTCCGGTGAGCGTCATCCTCCTCAGTCTCAATAATGTCAAACAGCTGTATCTCGTTGCCCTCCCGGTCTGTTCCGATAGGCTCGTAAAGGGATATCTCCCTTGAGGACTTCTTTTTCGCCCTGAAATGCATCAGTATCTCATTCTCAATGCACCTTGCAGCGTAAGTCCCGAGTCTTACGCTCTTATCCGGATTGAATGTGACAACCGCCTTGATAAGCCCGATTGTCCCCACAGACAGAAGATCTTCATTATCTTCCTCAAGCGTCTGGTATTTTTTAACGATATGAGCCACAAGGCGCAGATTCCTTTCGATAAGAATGTGCTTTGCCTCTAAGTCACCCTCGGTATATTTTTGCATGTAATAACTTTCTTCAGCAGCGGTGAGAGGTTGGGGAAATGATTTCAAAAAAAGCACCTCTTGGCATACTTAATAATATTGTATGTGTAAGAGGGAGGTTTTGTGCTTTTCCATGTTTTTAATTTTGGGGGGTGAGGCGCAGCCCGGCTAAAGCATATTCCTACGGAACCACGCTCCAGCTCTGAAAAAACGTAACAGTACTAAGCTCAGCACATACGCAGTCTCGCACTCTCGCCTGCCGCATGTGTTTCGCTAAGTGCTGACGTTTTTTACGGGATTCCTTCAGGAATATGCTTTAGCCGGGCTGTGCCGCGAAGAATATTGAAATGACTGGAAAAGCATGAAGCTCCCTCTACATGGAGGGAGCTTCGCGGCGGAGGATATCGTATACCTCCGCTTGTTCGGATAATTTTACGTAGAGCACCTGCTTGGGGTGGGGGGCGCTTTCTTGTTCATTGCCGTCTTCATCCAAGATCTTCTCTACGGTTACTTTGACGTTGCGGCCACCGGGTTTCATGATTTCTATCATTTCACCGACAGAAAATTTGTTGCGCTGCTCAATGCGACAGACATTCCCGTCCACTTCGCCGACGATTCCGAGATACGTGTATTCTTTTACGTAGGTGCTGTTGTCGTAGATCTGGCTCTCGTCGCCGGGCTTTCCGAAGTAGAAGCCGGTAGTAAACTGCCGGTGGGTACAGTTTGATATCTGATCCAGATACCATGGCATATTCTTCTTATATGTTTCCGGCGACTCAAGGTAATCGTCGACGGCCTTCCGGTAGGTTCTCGCTACGGTTGCCACATAGAGAGCTGTCTTCATGCGTCCTTCGATCTTAAAGCTGTCAATTCCCGCCCCGATCATCTCCGGAATGTATTCGATCATACACAGATCTTTTGAATTGAAGATATATGTGCCCCGCTCATTCTCGAAGACCGGCATATATTCGCCGGGCCTTGTCTCCTCCACTACCGCATATTTCCATCGGCAGGGATGGGTACACGCCCCATGATTGGCATCACGTCCGGTGAAAAAATTACTGAGCAGGCATCTGCCTGAGTAGGAAATACACATCGCCCCGTGAATAAAGCTTTCAATCTCCATCTCCGCCGGGATATGCTCACGGATCTCACGGATCTCTTTCAGCGATAACTCCCTGGCGGAAACTACCCGCTTTGCACCCATCTCCCACCAGAAACGGTAAGTACCGTAATTAGTATTATTCGCCTGGGTACTTATATGCCGGTCGATCTTTGGGCATATTTCTTTAGCCAGTATAAAAACTGCCGGGTCCGCAATGATCAGCGCATCCGGCACAAGCTCCTTCAATTCCGTCAGATACTCCCTCACGCCCGGAAGATCCTCATTATGGGCAAGGATATTAACCGTAACATATACCTTCACGCCTCTTGCATGGGCAAATGCAATCCCCTCCCGCATGTCGTCCATGGAAAAATTCTTCGCCTTGGCGCGCAGGCCGAAAGCTTCTCCTCCGATATAAACCGCGTCAGCTCCGAAAATGACCGCAATTTTCAACACTTCCAGACTGCTTGCGGGTATCAGAAGTTCCGGACGTCTCCTGCCGCTGGCGCTGCCTGCCCTCTTCTCTTTTACCGATATCTCTTTTGTCCCCATCCTGTTCCTTTGCCTTCCTTACTTTTTTACACTAAGCGCTATCCCGTCTCCAAGCGGCAGGATCGATGTCTGAAGCCGCTCGTCGTGCTTTAACTCATAAAGATACTCTCTCATACGGCTGTGTATTGTACGGTTCCGCCTTTCCACCGCATAGCGGGACTGTATGATATCCCCGTCCTGAAGCACATTGTCCGATACCAGTACGCCCCCTGCGGACAAAAGCCTGACTGCCTCGGGCATATATTGAATATACTGACCCTTGGCTGCATCCATAAAGATAAGATCATAGAATCCGTCAAGCGTTTTCATTACCTTAAGGGCATCTCCCTCAAGAAGAGTGATCATCCCTTCCCTGCCCGCCCTCTTAAAATTCTCAAGGGCAGCAGAAATCCTCTTTTCATAATTCTCTATCGTCGTGATATGCCCGCCCTCCGGCATATACTCACTCATTAAGATCGCTGAAAATCCGACAGCCGCCCCTATCTCCAGGATACGAAGCGGCTTTTTTATCGTCAGAAGTACCTTCAGGAAGCTCTGTGTCTCTTTCCGTATGATCGGAACATAAGACTCAAGCGCCTCTTGCTCTATTTTCTCAATGATATCACTCTCCGGGAGCTCCAAAGAGCGAATATAGGTTACAATTCTTTCATCTGCTATCATCTTATACATCCATAATAATCGGCAGTATCATCGGTTTCCGTTTTGTCCTTCTCCAGATAAAGTCATTCATCTTATCGCGGATAACAAGCTTGATCTTGCTCCAGTCTGCGTTGCGCTGGTGCATCAGGCAATCCTCTACCGCATCAGTAAGGATCTGTCTTGCCTCCTCCATAAACCCTTCGGATTCACGCACGTAGACGAAGCCTCTAGACACGATATCCGGTCCCGCAAGAAGCTGATTGCTGCCGCGCTCAAGAGTCAGCACCACGATAAGGATGCCGTCCTCTGCCAGATGCTGGCGGTCTCTTAATACGATATTGCCTACGTCGCCCACACCCAGCCCGTCCACGAGTATCTCTCCGGTGTGCACCTTATCGACAACCTGCGCTTTTTCGCTGTCAAGCTCCATCACATCTCCCGAGTGGATCAGGAACACATTTTCCTTCGGTATGCCAAGATTTACCGCAAGCTTCGCATTGGCATTCCTGTGGCGGAACTCACCATGCACCGGAATCGCATACCTGGGCTTTACCAGAGAATAGATAAGCTTCAGCTCCTCCTGGCAGGCATGCCCCGACACGTGGGCATCCTGGAAGATCACATTGGCCCCTTTCTCAGAAAGCTCATTGATAACCTTTGATACCGACTTCTCATTACCCGGAATCGGATTGGAACTGAAGATCACCGTATCGCCCGGCATAATCGTCACCTTCTTGTGCATATCCGCCGCCATACGGGAAAGGGCCGCCATGGATTCTCCCTGGCTTCCTGTCGTGATCAGCACGGTCTTCTCCGGCGGGAAGTTCTTGAGCTGGTCGATCTCGATCAGCGTATTGGCAGGAACGCTTAAATATCCCAGCTCCTGGGCAACCTGGATGATGCTGACCATACTCCGTCCTTCCACTACCACTTTGCGGTTATATTTGCACGCAGAATTGATGATCTGCTGTACACGGTCCACGTTGGACGCAAAAGTAGCGATGATAATGCGCGTATGCTGATACTCTGCAAAGATATGGTCAAAGGTAAGCCCGACTGTGCGCTCGGACTGGGTGAAGCCTGTCCTCTCCGCATTCGTGCTGTCTGACATCAGCGCAAGCACGCCTTTCTTTCCGATCTCTGCAAAACGCTGCAAATCTATGGCATCCCCGAACACGGGTGTATAGTCGACCTTAAAGTCTCCGGTATGCACTACGATCCCTGCCGGAGAATAGATCGCCAGAGCCGCCGCGTCCTGGATACTGTGGTTCGTCTTGATAAACTCGATCCTGAACTGTCCCAGATTAATAGACTGTCCGTGTCTTACTACTTTCCGTCTGGTACTCCTGAGAAGTCCATGCTCTGTGAGCTTCTTTTCGATAATACCCATTGTCAGCTTTGTCGCATAGATGGGCAGATTCATCTCCCGGAGCACATAGGATAATGCCCCGATATGATCCTCATGCCCGTGGGTGATGACAAATCCCTTAACCTTCTGTATATTGTCCCTCAGATAAGTGACATCCGGAATTACCAGATCGATTCCAAGCATATCATTCTCAGGGAACGCCAGACCGCAATCCACCACAATAATACTGTCTTCGTACTCAAAGACAGTAATATTCATTCCGATCTTTTCCAGGCCCCCCAGCGGAATGATACGCAATTTTCCGTTGTTTTCTTTTTTCAAATTTACACCTCCATATGTTTTCTTTCCGTTTTCCTGAGGCATTCTCTGCATTGTCCATAGAATTTCAGTTCGTGGTCTAACACATGGAACCCCGTCTCTTCTTCAATATGGCTCTCCAGCCCGTCCAGCCTGTCGTCCTTAAATGGCTGCACCGTTCCACATGTCCTGCATATCAGATGGTGATGATGGTGCTTTCCTTCTCCGCCCATATCCTCTCCGATCTCATAGCGGATACACCCGTCATCCAGATTAATGCGGTCCACCAGCTGCATTTCCAGCAACAGCTGCACTGTCCGGTAAATTGTCGCAAGCCCGATCTCCGGATAATCCTCTTTTACCAGATCATAAATATCCTCAACAGTCATATGCCTGTCCTTATGACATGCAAGTACCTCTAATACAAGTAACCTCTGATTCGTTACTTTAAGTCCTTTTTCTTTCAGCATCTGCCTGAATTTTTCCTGACTGACAGACATAAGATCACTATCCTCTCAGAATATCCACATCCTCCAACAGTTCCTCAAATACTTTCGAGATCACGCCAAGTTCATCGTCATCATCCACGATCTCATAGACACTGTCTGCCGACTCTGCCGGTGACATATCCCGCAGGATCATACACTGCGCGTCCCCTTCTTCAGAATCCGTAACAAGAATATATGAATTCCCGTTGATCTTCGTCTGCTCCAGTACAAAAAATTCTGCTTCCTCCCCAAGTTCTTCCGACATGAATTTAATCTTTTCCATCTTATCATCCCTCTGAGCATGATACCGCTCAACTGATCAGCCATCTGTTAATCTGATACCGAATCCAGATATCCCTGCAATATAAAAACTGCCGCAATTTTATCAATATATTTTTTGCGGTTTTCTCGCCTTACCTTATTCTCAATTAACGTCCGCTCTGCTTCCACCGTAGTGAGACGCTCGTCCCACATCACGACCTCAAGGCCGGTCCGCCGCTTAAGCATCTCACCGAATTCCATCGCCTTCCCGGCGCGCTCTCCGATATCATTATTCATATGCTTGGGAAGACCGACCACAATACGCCCCACTTCATACTCCGCGATCAGCTCTTCAATACGCGCACAGGTCTTCCGAAGCTTGTTCTCCTCCCTGCGGGTGATCGTCTCAATTCCCTGCGCCGTAATATGCAGAGGGTCACTGACCGCGACTCCCACAGTCTTCGAACCGTAATCCAGTCCCATTATCCTCATAGACATTATAGCCAGTCATTATGCTCAATATACGTCTTGAGCATCTCCTCCACCAATTCGTCCCGTTCCATCTTCATGATCAGGCTTCTGGCACTGTTGTGGCTTGTAATATATGTCGGGTCTCCTGACATAATATACCCCACGATCTGATTCACCGGGTTATAGCCTTTTTCGCTCAGAGCTTTGTACACAATCTCAAGGATATCTTTTGCTTGAATTTGTGGACCGCTTTCTACCTGAAAAAATTGAGTGCTGCTTAAATCTTTCATATACTCACGTCCTTCAAAAATACTTCTTTCTTATTCTAACCTAAAGCCATTCAAAATTCAATGGATTATTTGCAAATGGCTCTCAATTTCTGCATTTACTATCTGATTCAATTGATTTCGTTCCGATTTCTGTCTGATCCTGACATATTCCTTTGTATGCCCGATACCAAAAATCCCTTCTTCCGTCTCTTCGATCTCCTCGATGAGAACCTCCTTTACCGTCCCGATAAGCTTTCTCTCATAAGCTTCCTGTTTATCCTTTCCCATGGCAATGAGAACGGCGCTCCGCTCATTTTTCACTTCCTCCGGAACCTGCTCTTCCATATCCGCAGCCCTAGTTCCCTCTCTTCTGGAATATTTGAAAATATGGGTCTCGTAAAAATCCATCCGGTCAACAAATCTTTTTGACTCCTCGAACTCTTCTTCGGTCTCTCCCGGAAAGCCTACGATAATATCTGTAGTAAGAGCCGGCTCGTGAAAATATTTTCTGAGAAGAGAGCATTTCTCCTCATATTCCTTCGCACTGTAGCGCCGGTTCATGCGCCTTAATGTCCTGTCGCATCCGCTCTGCAGCGACAGATGAAAATGAGGACAGATCTTCGGCAGCGCGGAAAGCTTTTCTGCAAATTCCTCTGTGATGATCCCCGGCTCTAAGGATCCCAGCCGTATCCTCTCGATTCCGTCCACCTTGTGAACATCCTGTATCAGCGAAAAAAGACTGTACGCCTTCTCAAAATCCGCCCCGTAGGAACTTAAATGTATACCGGTAAGCACCACTTCCTTATAACCGTTTCCGGCCAGCCTTTTTACTTCCTCTATGACACTCTCCGGCCTTCTGCTGCGCACCCTGCCTCTGGTATAGGGAATGATACAGTAGGAACAGAACTGGTTGCACCCGTCCTGAATCTTGATATAAGCCCGGGTATGCTCAGCAGTCCGGGCAAGCTTAAGTTCTTCATAATCCCGGACGCGGCCAATATCCAGCCGCTCATCAAAAAGATTACCGCCGTTTTCCTTCTCATACCGGTCAAGGATATCCACGATATCTTTCTTGCGGTTGTTCCCGACGATGATATCGATGCACCCGTCTGCGTCCTCCCCCTTTTCCTGCGCATAGCAGCCTGCAGCCACGATCACTGCTTCCGGATTCTTCTTTCTCGCCCGGTGGAGCATCTGTCTTGACTTTCTGTCTGCCATATTGGTCACCGTGCAGGTATTGATGATATAAATATCCGCCGCGCTGCCAAAGGGCACGATCTCATATCCGCTCTCTGCCAAAAGCTGCTGCATAGCCTCCATTTCATAGGCATTCACTTTGCATCCCAGATTGTGAAGCGCTACCTTTTTCATAGATAAACCCTTTCTATTTCAAACATTTTCTTGACTTTTCCAATCCTTCCCTATAATATAATAGTGAATAAAATGACAATAAGGAGGTATTTTATGAAAACCGTACAGATTTCTTTAAATTCTATCAATAAAGTGAAATCATTTGTCAATGAGATCACAAAATTTGAAAATGATTTCGACCTCGTATCCGGAAGGTACGTTATCGATGCAAAATCTATCATGGGTATTTTCAGCCTGGATCTTTCCAAGCCTATCGATCTCAATATTCACGCCAATGAATCTGACATCGAGAATATCCTTGATATATTAAAACCGTACATTGTATAATCTATACACAGAGACCGGATTTTACAAAAGCAGTCAGACCCCTTTTTCGGGTCTGACTTTAGTTTTGCACGGATTACCTGATCTCTATCACTTCTACGGTATCTAACGCCGTCTTTACCAGGGCGTCTATCTTCTCTGCAAGCCTCTCCTCGGACCGGCGGATCACCTCGGTATTCGGCTTCGTCACCGGATGCTTTGCCACGAATATCGTACAACAATCCTCAAAGGGCTGAATGGACGTCTCATAGGTATCGATCTTTTCCGCCACATCCACGATCTCCTGCTTATCAAAACCGATAAGCGGACGGTATACCGGCATCGTACACACATCATTGGTAGCCGCAAGGCTCTGCATGGTCTGGCTTGCCACCTGTCCGATACTCTCCCCGGTGATCAGGCCGAGACAGGCATCCTCTTTGGCAAAATGCTCTGCGATACGCATCATATACCGACGCATGATGATCGTCAGCTCGTCATGCGGACACTTGTCATAGATATAGAGCTGGATATCCGTAAAATTGACTACATGAAGCTTTACGGGGCCTGAATACCGAGCCACTTTCTGCGCCAGATCCACTACTTTTTGCTTTGCACGCTCACTGGTATAAGGCGGGGCGTGAAAATAAACCGCCTCGATTCCCACTCCCCGCTTGGCGATCATATATCCCGCCACCGGACTGTCGATACCTCCTGACAGCAGGAGCATCGCTTTTCCGTTGGTGCCTACAGGCATCCCTCCGGCTCCCGGAATGATCCGGGAATACACATACACCTCATCCCGGATCTCGATATTGACTGTCACATCCGGATGGTGCACATCCACGCGGATCCCGGGAAAGCTTTCAAGTATAGCCTCCCCCAGATCCCGGCTGATCTCCATGGAATTCTTCGGATATGTCTTTTTTGCCCGCCTGGATTCCACCTTAAAGGTAAACTGCTTATCCTCATACATCTCATCCATATAAGCAACGACATCTTTTTTAAGCTTATCAAACCCCTTATCCTCAAATCTTACCACCGGGCAGATCCCTACCAGGCCGAACACTTTTTTGAGCTGACCTACGGTCTCCTCGTAATCATATTCCCCCTCGCAGTCTATATATATCCTTGCCTGCTTTTTGTAAACGCTGAACTCTCCCTCCGCCTCGCGGAGTGCATAACGCACCTGGCGTACAAGCGCATCCTCGAAAATATATCGGTTCTTTCCTTTGATCCCGATCTCTCCGTACTTTAATAAAAATGTGTGAAATCTCATCTTCCCTCTCCTTAGTCTGCTGCTCAGTGTCTTTTGTACCTCCTAAGCACCGGCACCAATTCTTTAAGTGTCTCAAGCGTATAATCAATCTCTTCCCTTGTCGTGAACTCCGACATACTGAACCTCAGTGTCGCATCCAGGTATTCCTGATCCGCACCGATGCCTTTTAACACCCCGCTCACCTGCGGATGATTCGAAGAGCATGCCGATCCGGAGGATACATAAATCCCCTTTTCTTCCAAGGCATGAAGAAGCACTTCGCTTCGGATACCTGCAAATCCTACGCTGATGATATGAGGCGCGGAAGTCTCGTCATACATCCCGTGGATCTTCGTATTCTCGATCTGTGTCACGCCTTCGATGAAATGCTGTTTCAGTCCGCGCATCACAGCTACCTTCTCATCCAGATTCTCGTAGATTGTCCTGGCTGCCAGGCCAAGTCCCGCGATCCCCGGCACATTCTCCGTACCGGAGCGGACATTCTTCTGCTGCTCCCCGCCGAACACAATAGGCTTTATCTTTACCCCGCTGTCGATATAGAGGGCTCCGACGCCCTTCGGCCCGTGAATCTTATGTGCGCTGACAGAGCACAGATCAACCTTCAGTCGCTTCGGGTAGATACGATATTTTCCAAAGCCCTGTACTGCATCCACATGAAACAGGATATTCTTGTTGAAGGCTTTTACGATACCGGCAGCCTCCTGAATAGGCTGTACAGAACCCACCTCATTATTCACATACATCACCGATACAAGGATCGTCTCCTTGCAGAGTGCCTTTTTCAGGGCTTCCAGCCTGATCCTGCCGAAGCGGTCCACCGGCAGGAAGGTTACGCGGAAACCCTCCTCCTCAAGATACCGCATAGTGTTGATGATAGCCGGATGCTCAATGGCCGAGGTGATCAGGTGATTACCCGCCCTGCGGTTGGCTCTCGCAGCCCCGATAAGCGCAAGATTATCGCTCTCTGTCCCGCCGGACGTGAAAAATATCTCTTTTTCCTGCACCTTCCAAAGCTTTGCCAGTATTTCCTTTGCCTCCTTGATATACCTTTCTCCCTCCATTCCTTTTCTGTGCATGGAGGAAGGATTCCCGTAATCCTCACACATGACCTTGCGCACGAGATCACCGACACATTCATAGGCGCGGGTCGTCGCTGAATTGTCCAAATACACTTCTTTCATCTATCCACTTCCTGTTTTTATTTTCTTATTTTAGAATATGTGCCTAATCCTCTAATTGGAACATCAACAGAGATAATGCCGCAATTCCTGCCGTTTCCGTGCGAAGGATCCTTCTTCCTAAAGTAATGGCCTTTGCCCCCGTCTCTGCGGCACTTAGTACCTCTTCCTTCTCAAATCCTCCTTCAGGGCCGATAAAGATGCCGACTGACTGCCCCGGCCGGATATTTCTTATGATCTCTTTCGTCTCTTCCACCCCTCTGGCAAGCTCATAGGGGATCAGGACCACGTCAAGCGTCTTCGCCGCCTCAAGTGCTTCCCGCCACGGGAGTACGTCTCTGACCTCCGGCACAAGGCCGCGGCCCGACTGCTTGGCGGCGCTTCTGGCTATCTCCTGCCAGCGCTCCGTCTTCTTTTTCGCCTTTTTTTCGTCCAGCTTCACCACACAGCGCTTCGCCGCCACAGGAATGATCTCATACACGCCAAGTTCTACCGCCTTTTGGACGATCAGTTCCATCTTATCCTGTTTGGGAAGGCCCTGGAACAGATAGATCCTTGACGGAAGCTCCGTATCATTCTCCTGCTTTCTGACCACCTCAAGCACCGCTTCCTCTGCTGTATCCTTGTATGCCTTTACCCGGCAGAGATACCGGCAGTTGTTGCCGTCACTGACTGTCACTTCTTCCCCAATCCTCATCCTGAGGACATTTTTCATATGGTTCACGTCAGAACCTGTAACCTTTATCTCCGTCTCCTCCACCTGAGAAGGCGGCACAAAAAAATGCTGCATAGGATGCTCCTTATCTCTTCTTTGCCACTACCGACACCCATTCGCCCTGAGCATTTACCTCAAGCACTTCAAGCCCTGCAGCCCTGGCTGCATCCACTACCGTCTGCTCCTTATCATCGATGATCCCGCTCATGATATACAGCGCTCCCCGTTTCATATGGCCGCACACCACCGGAGTCAAAGGCACAAGCACATCCGCGAGAATATTGGCAAGGACGATATCGTACCGCTCAAAGCCAACCTGCTCCTTCACTTTCCTGTCGTCGATGATATTGCCTGTCATCACTTCGTACTTATCTTTTCCGATGCCGTTCACTTCCATATTTTCATGAGTTGCAGCGACAGCGCAGGGATCAAGATCTGTCCCGACCGTATAACCTGCGCCGAATTTTATGGCAAGCATGCCTAAGATACCGCTGCCGCAGCCTACATCCAGGATCACATCATCCTTTTTCACATATTTTTTCAGCGCCCGGATGCACAGCTGTGTCGTCTCATGCATCCCTGTGCCGAAAGCAGTCCCAGGATCGATATGAATGACCAGCTTTCCCTCATCCTCTTCCTTTACCTGCTCCCAGGAAGGAATGACAAGGATATCATCGATATAGAACTGATGAAAATACTTTTTCCAGTTATTCACCCAGTCCACATCCTCCGTCTCCGACTCTTCGATAGTGCCCTCTCCCACATCCAGATAACTTCTCATCTCATCAAGTTCCCGCCTGACAGCGCCGAGAACCTTCTCCTTGTCCTCTTCCATATCCAGATAGAAAGTCAGATACGCAATCCCGTCATCCTCCGCTATATCCGGAAGGATGTCCACAAACATCTGCTCTTTATCTTCTGCTGTCAGGGGTATTCTGTCCTCAATCTGCACTCCCTCTATACCCAGTTCCGCCAGCATGCTGCTCACCATGTCTTCCGCTTCCGTCGTTGTCTTTAACCGAAATTGTTTCCATTTCATACTATTTATACCTCTCTGAAATTTTTCCAAAATATTGTTACGGCAGCACTCCCAGATGCTCAAGCAATATCTTAACCCCCATGAGTAT
>CATLEM010000038.1 GCA_949916155.1 uncultured Dorea sp. | reverse complement strand
TCTGGGCGCTTATCAGGCGACATGGAGTGTTGGTTTGCATTTCAAGGTTCCGATCATCGACCGCGTGGCCAGAAGAGTAGACTTGAAAGAGCAGGTGGTGGATTTTGCGCCGCAGGCGGTGATTACGAAAGATAATGTTACGATGAGAATTGACACGGTAGTGTTTTATCAGATCACTGACCCGAAGATGTTCTGTTACGGTGTGGCCAATCCGATCATGGCGATCGAGAATCTGACGGCGACTACACTGCGTAATATCATCGGTGATCTGGAACTTGACCAGACACTGACTTCCAGAGAGACGATCAATACAAAGATGCGGGCATCTCTTGACGTGGCGACAGACCCGTGGGGGATCAAGGTTAATCGTGTAGAGCTTAAGAATATCATACCTCCGGCAGCTATCCAGGATGCGATGGAGAAGCAGATGAAAGCAGAGCGTGAGAGACGTGAGGCTATCCTGCGTGCGGAAGGTGAGAAGAAATCGACTATCCTTGTAGCCGAGGGTAACAAAGAGTCTGCGATCCTTGATGCCGAGGCGGAGAAGCAGGCAGCTATCCTGCGTGCGGAAGCGCAGAAGGAGGCAATGATCCGTCAGGCAGAAGGTGAGGCAGAGGCGATTCTCAAGGTTCAGCAGGCGAATGCAGACGGTATCCGGTTCTTAAAGGAGGCGGGAGCTGATGAGGCGGTCCTTACGATGAAGAGTCTTGAGGCGTTTGAGAAGGCTGCAGACGGCAAGGCGACGAAGATCATTATCCCGTCAGAGATTCAGGGTATTGCCGGATTAGTTAAATCTGTTGTTGAAGTAGGGGATAAGGAAAAATAATGTGATATCATAGTGTACTTCGTGACACCATTACCGCATTTATGGGGTAATGGTGTCGTACTGTGTATAAATACAGGACGGCCTGGAAGCAGGAACGCATGGGTGGGATAAGATTAAGCGATGATGAAAAATGAGATATTGAAGTTATTAAAGACAAGTGATATATATATTTCCGGGCAGCAGTTGTGTGATAAGTTCAAGGTGTCCAGGACATCTGTGTGGAAAGTGATGGAACAGCTAAAAAAAGAAGGCTATGGGATCGAGGCTGTGAGAAACCGCGGCTACCGCCTCACCAGTTCACCGGATATCCTGTCTGAGGCGGAGATCAGCAGCATGCTTAAGACGGAGTGGGCGGGACAACATATTGTCTATTATGATGAGACAGATTCTACCAATAACAGGGCAAAAGACTCTGGTGAAAAGGATGGTGCTCACGGTACGCTGTTTGTGGCTGACAAGCAGTATGCGGGAAAGGGAAGAAGAGGCCGGACGTGGGAATCTCCTTCGGGAAAAAGCATTTACATGACTATTCTGCTGCGCCCCGAACTCATTGCGGTTAAGGCGCCGATGCTGACGTTGGTGATGGGACTCAGTGCAGCGCAGGCAATCGGGAAAGTTGCGGGGCTTAAGGCAGAGATCAAGTGGCCTAATGATATCGTCATTAATAAGAAAAAGGTGTGCGGGATCCTGACGGAGATGGCGACGGAGATCATGTATATTAATTATGTCGTCATCGGCATTGGTATCAATGTGAATCAGGAATATTTTCCGGGAGATATAGATAAGATGGCAACATCTTTTTACCGGGAGACAGGGAGAGTCTTCAGGCGTTCGGAGCTGATCGCTGCGGTGTTGGAGCGGTTTGAGGAAAATTACAGGATATTTATGGAGACGAAGGATCTTTCCGGTATTAAAGAGGCGTATGATCTGCTGCTTGTTAATTACGGTCAGGAAGTTAAAGTGTTAGAGCCGGGACATGAATATGAAGCTACTGCCCGGGGGATCAATGACTACGGCGAACTTGTCGTCACGCTTCCGGACGGGCAGAAAAAGAGAATCTATGCCGGGGAAGTGTCGGTCCGCGGTATGTACGGTTATGTATAGCAGAATACAGGAGGAAATATGTACGGAGAAAAGATTGTGCTGTGCGGCGCGAACTCTTATGAAGAAAAATATTATCTGAATCCGGATTTTGATGCGCTTCCGGACAGTATCAAAGATGAGCTTAAGATCATGTGTGTTTTGTATGTCAATGATGTGGGAGGGATACTGACTCTTGTATATGATAAGGACGGTGAGCTGAAATTCGAGGTTACATCAAAGGAATTTGACCCGATGTTTGACGAGATCGGCAGTCATCTGAAGATCAAGCAGTTTCAGAGAGAAAAGGAAGAACTGCTTTCGGCGCTGCAGATGTATTATAAGGTGTTTTTTCTGGGAGGAGATATATGCTGTTAGTAATTGATGTGGGAAATACGAATATCACAATCGGCGTGTTCAGGAAGGAAGAACTGTTAGGAACCTTCCGCATGACGACAAAGTTGCCGCGGACTTCTGATGAGTATGGGATCATGCTGAAGGAGCTGGTGGAAAGGCAGGGGATTTCAGGCAAAGATATAGATGCGGTCATCATCGCGTCTGTTGTGCCGGATATCATGCACTCCCTTGGAAGCGCTATGATCAAATACTTTGGAATCAGGCCAGTGGTGGTATCAGCGGGAATTAAGACGGGCATCCGTATCATGACAGAGAATCCGAAGCAGGTGGGAGCCGACCGCATCGTGGATGCGGTTGCTGCGTACACACTTTACGGAGGGCCGGTGATCGTGATTGACTTCGGTACTGCGACGACATATGATATCGTAGGTCCGGAAGCCACTTTTGAGGGAGCTGTTATCGCGCCGGGGATCCGGACATCTGCGCAGGCTATGTGGGGACAGGCGGCTATGCTGCCTGCCATTGAGATAAAGAAACCGGAAAGCATACTTGCGAAGGAAACCGTGTCGAGCATGCAGGCGGGAATCGTATTCGGGCAGATCGGACAGGTGGAATATATCGTGGACAGGATCCGCAAGGAGTCCGGCTACACAGACGCGAAAGTCGTGGCCAGCGGCGGACTTGGGAATATCATTGCCAGAGAGACAGAAGTGATTGATGTCTACGATCCGCAGCTGACGCTTAAGGGGCTTCGGATCATTTACGAAAAAAACAAACGTTAACATGGTGTATAGATGAATATCGGAGATGTAAAACTTGAAAATCCATATATACTCGCGCCAATGGCGGGTGTCACAGACCTTCCGTTCCGTCTGCTCTGCAAGGAGCAGGGAGCGGGACTTCTCTGTATGGAGATGATCAGCGCCAAGGCGCTTCAGTATAAAAATAAGAATACGAAAGCGCTGCTTTCTATCCACAAATCGGAGTATCCAGTATCCCTGCAGCTGTTTGGTTCAGATGCGGATATTATCAGCCATATGGCGCAGGAGATTGAAGAGCTTCCTTTTCAGATCCTGGATATCAATATGGGCTGTCCCGTTCCGAAGGTAGTAAAGAATGGCGAGGGTTCTGCACTCATGAAAAAGCCGAAGCTTGTCTATGAGATCGTGTCAAAGACGGTCAGGGCTGTTAAAAAACCGGTTACAGTAAAGATACGCAAAGGATTTGACGAAGATCATGTAAATGCGGTGGAGATTGCCAGGATCATTGAAGAGGCAGGAGCGGCTGCGGTCGCTGTTCACGGGAGGACGAGAGAGCAGTATTATTCCGGAAAAGCGGACTGGGATATTATCCGCCAGGTAAAGGAAGCGGTGACAATCCCTGTTATCGGAAACGGGGATGTGACTTCGGTGGAGAGCGCTCTTTCCCTCCGGGAATCGACAGGCTGCGACGGAGTGATGATCGGAAGGGGAGTGCAGGGGAATCCCTGGATATTTTCAAAGCTGCGCCAGTATGAAGCGGACGGGACTTTCCCTCCGGATCCAGACCGCGCAGCGATACGGGATATGATGCTCAGGCATGCAAGACTGCAGATTGAGTTCAAGGGAGATTATCTGGGGATCCGGGAGATGCGCAAGCATGTGGCATGGTATACAAAAGGGCTTAAGGGTTCCGCAAAGCTCCGCGATGAGATCAACAGAGTCGAGTCTTATGAGGAGCTTGAAAAGCTGCTGGATGAAAGGATGTATCCGCCGGAAATTCAAAAGGCATAATAAAAAATTCATATGCTGCATATAATGAATCAATGCCGGATGAGGCGTTAAAACCTTGTTAAACCGTTTGTGCGTAAATGCGTGATTTCTATTCGGAAGATGTTGACATTGCGCGGGGCATTATGTATAATATTGAAATTGTGAAAATATCTTTATTTACATAAATGTTCCGTACATTTACAGTAACAATTGTTTTTTCAGAATTTGCTTGTATTATGGATCACATGATCATGTGATAACGAAGAAAGAAAAGGAGCTAGACAAATGGAAGCAAAGAAAAGATTACTTACGTATGCGGGCCTGAAGGCACTGGAGGATGAACTTGAGAATTTGAAAGTTGTGAAGCGCAAGGAAGTTGCCCAGAAGATCAGGGAAGCGAGAGAGCAGGGCGATTTGTCCGAGAACGCAGAGTATGATGCAGCGAAGGATGAGCAGAGAGATATCGAGGCTCGTATAGAGGAATTGGAAGGTATTCTTAAGAATGCAGAAGTTGTTGTAGAGGATGAAGTTGACTACGATAAGATCAATGTGGGATGTACGGTAAAGGTATTTGATATTACATTCGATGAAGAGATGGAGTTCAAGATCGTCGGCTCCACAGAGGCAAACAGCCTGGCAGGTAAGATTTCTAACGAATCGCCGGTGGGACAGGCTTTGATGGGTAAGAAGGTCAATGATGTGGTCGAAGTAGAGACACAGGCTGGAACGATGGAGTATAAGGTCCTTGCCATTGACCGCACAGTCTAGTATACAGTACAGAAAGAACCCCTCGCTGTAAGAGGGGTTTCATTTGGCTATAACGGAAGATCAGAAAGGAGAGAAATCGTGGGAGAGCAGAAGAACAATCAGCAAAATAAGCAGCAGAACAATACAAAAGAACAGGATCTTAACCAGCTTAAAAAGGTGCGCCGGGAAAAACTGGCAGACCTCCAGGCTGACGGCAGGAATCCGTTTGTCATCACAAAATATGACGTGACGCATCATGCGGCAGATATCAGGGAGAATTATGATCAGTTAGAAGGGCAGCATGTGATTCTGGCCGGCCGTGTCATGCAGAAGCGTGTCATGGGAAAGGCCTCATTCTGCAATATTCTTGACCAGAGCGGCAATATCCAGTCATATGTGGCAAGGGACAGTATCGGTGAAGAGGAATATAAGAATTTTAAGAAGATGGATATCGGAGACATCGTGGGTGTTGAGGGTGAAGTGTTCAAGACAAAGACAGGCGAGATATCTGTTCATGCATCTGCGGTAAAACTCCTTTCCAAGAGTCTCCAGATCTTGCCTGAGAAATATCACGGTCTGACGAATACAGATATGCGTTATCGTCAGAGATATGTGGACCTGATCATGAATATGGAGTCAAGAGATACTTTCATCAAGCGTTCTAAGATCATCAGCGCGATCAGAAGATATCTGGACGGACAGGGATTTTTGGAAGTAGAGACGCCGATGCTTGTAAGCAATGCCGGCGGAGCGGCAGCCAGGCCGTTTGAAACACATTTTAACGCGCTGGATGAAGATTTTAAGCTTCGTATCTCACTGGAACTTTATCTGAAGCGTCTGATCGTCGGCGGACTTGAGAGAGTCTATGAGATCGGCCGGGTGTTCCGCAACGAAGGGCTTGATACAAGACATAATCCGGAATTTACATTGATGGAGCTTTATCAGGCATATACGGATTATAACGGAATGATGGATCTTACGGAAAATCTGTACCGCCATGTGGCAAAAGAGGTTCTGGGCACTACGACAATCGTCTACAACGGTGTGGAGATGGATCTTGGCAAGCCGTTCGAGCGTATCACGATGGTTGATGCTGTAAAGAAATATGCAGGTGTTGACTGGAATGAGGTGGAGACATTAGAGCAGGCGAGAGAGCTTGCAGACAAGCATCATGTGGAATACGAAGACAGGCATAAAAAAGGAGATATTTTGAGCCTGTTCTTTGAAGAATTTGCGGAAGAGCATCTGATCCAGCCGACGTTTGTCATGGATCATCCGATAGAGATATCCCCGCTCACAAAAAAGAAGCCGGAAAATCCGGAGTATGTGGAGCGCTTCGAGTTCTTCATGAATGGCTGGGAGATGGCCAATGCTTACTCAGAGCTTAATGATCCCATTGACCAGAGAGAACGTTTTAAGGCACAGGAAGAGCTGCTGGCACAGGGGGATGAGGAAGCGAATACGACCGATGAAGATTTTCTCAATGCATTGGAGATCGGTATGCCGCCTACAGGCGGGATCGGGTTCGGGATCGACAGGATGTGTATGCTGTTGACAGATTCGGCAGCGATCCGCGATGTATTATTATTCCCCACGATGAAAAGCCTTGACAAAAAAGCGTCCGACAATGCGAAATCTGCAAAAAAAGAAGCAGGCAGCAAAACCCCGGCGAAGAAAAGCAGCATTTCTAGAGAGCAGGCATTGGAGCTTTTAAAGAAATATAACAAAGAACCGTTCCATATCCAGCATGCCCTGACTGTAGAAGGTGTGATGCGCTGGTTTGCGAAGGAACTTGGGTACGGAGAGGAAGAAGAATTCTGGGGTATCACCGGGCTTCTTCATGATATTGATTTTGAACTCTATCCGGAGGAGCACTGCAAAAAGGCGCTGGAGCTTCTGCGCGGGGCAGGAGTAAGCGAGGATATGATCTACGCGGTATGTTCCCACGGCTATGGAATCTGCAGCGAGGAGGAGCCGAAGCTTGAGATGGAGAAAGTGCTTTTTGCGTCCGATGAGCTGACAGGGCTGATCTGGTCCTGTGCATTGATGCGCCCGTCTAAGAGTACGATGGATCTGGAGGTTAAGAGCTTAAAGAAGAAGTTTAAGGATAAGCGGTTCGCGGCAGGGTGTTCAAGAGATATCATCGCCCAGGGAGCAGAGCGGCTTGGCTGGGAGCTTGACGAGCTTTTTGACAAGACGATAAAAGCCATGAGAAGCTGCGAAGTCTCTGTGGCAGAGGCGATGGAGAAACAATCATTGTAAATATGTGGATTAAAATAAGAGTCTGTAGAGTGTCTGCATGTGCAGATGCTTTAATGTGATAGTAATATTTTAGAAGAAAAGAGAGAAGTGTCTAGTGAACGTTGCTGGATGCTTCTCTTTTTATGTCTTGAACAATAGGGACTTTCTCTGTATAATAAAATCATAGCAGCTAGGGCATAGCTGATCTGCAAAAGCCGGAATCGGGGTGATATGATGCAGGGTGAAACATTACAGGAAGAACCAAAAGAGAAAACAGCGGAGAAAAAGGATGCGTTTGCAAAATATACGGCGAAAGACAGTGTATTCACAACGCTCTTTCAGGATAAGAAATATCTGATGCAGTTATACCGTGCGCTCCACCCAGAGGACACGGAGACGACGGAAGAGGCGCTTATGGATATTACCATAAGGAACGTCCTCACGAATGGAATTTATAACGATCTGGCTTTCAGGGTTGGGGATAAAGTCATGTTTCTGGTCGAGCATCAATCTTCATGTACGATGAATATCATTATACGTGTGCTGATGTATTTAGCGCAGATTTACCACGATTACTTTGAGGAACAGGATGCAGACTTATACGGAAGTAAGAAAGTTCATGTACCAGAACCGGAATTATACATGATTTTTACAGGAGAGCGTACCGACAGGCCGGAAACGATTTCACTTTCCGAAGAATTTTTCGGTGGGAAGGAATGTGCCATTGAAGTAAAGGTGAAAGTGCTTTATGGCGGCAAAGGAAATGACATTATCAGCCAGTATGTAGATTTTACAAAAGTGTATAATGAACAGGTGAAACAGTGTGGGAGAAGCCGGGAAGCTGTCACGGAAACCATCCGTATCTGTAAGGACAGGGATGTGCTACGGGAGTTTCTGGCAGGCAGGGAAAAGGAGGTTATATCTATTATGATGGCTTTGTTTGATGAAGAAAAGATTATGCGTACCCATATAGCAAGCGAAAAGAAAGCAGCCTCAAAAGAGACTGCACGAAAAGCTGCGGAACAGATGTTGAGGCTGGGAAAATTGTCAGCAGAAGAAATTGCAGGCTGTTTTACTGAGCTATCTGTGGAGGACATTCTGGAAATTGAAAAAGGGCTGCTTCAAACGGTATAATAATTTGGAAGTAAGCACACACAAAAGAAAGAGTATATAGAATCCCGGCTGCAAATGAATACAGCCGGGGTTATTTATATGGAGGATAAAGTGAAGGAATCAGAACTGATAGGGAAAGTACGGTATCTGGAAGCAGCCTGTACGTGTAATTTAAAGAAACTTTCTTTTATTGTGAAACAGATCCGCTCCTATGCAAAGAAAACAAATTTAAAACCGTCATTCTGCTATTACAAGCGGTGGGGCGTGAAGAAAAAGCATGGCCATAAGCCGGTAATCCCCTTACGGTTAAGCAAAAGCGGAAATCCGGAGATTGAAAAAGCATATGCGACACACTATGTGGATTTAGGACGGACAGAGCAGTTGAAGAAAGAAAAGATGGAGAAAGCGGCAGCTGCAAATCAAGCGGAAATATCGGACGGAATACAAGATATGCCGGTAAATATTTCTGACAGCAGAAGCGGGGCATAAAATGGGGAGGAAAGATGGGAAAAGAACCGGACAAAAAATATGAAACCATGAAGAAGATTATGGATATTTTAGAGGACATTTTATGCTCTTACCACGGCAGAGGTCATCTGTCCATCTATGTTGACTTGGATTCCCTTGTGCTTTTCACAAGCCTGATTGCATACGGGCAGATACAGGTAGAAAATTACAGGTATGATTATGATGATAATATTCGGGAGGATGAAGAATCCGCCCAGATTTACAGAGAGCTTGCCCCACAGACAAGATGGCGTGTAGGCCAGCATACACAAATAGAAGCGATACGGATGAACGCATTGAAACAGCTTGCATCCCTGGGTACGCCGACGTATCAGGGACAGGTTTATTATGCGGATACAGGCTCCGTCCTGGTATGCGGGGAAATCCTGCCCTATGAGATTTTCCAGTTGTTTATGGATATGCCGGAAGTGAAAAAATTATATGTTTTCCCCTACCCGTTCCGGGAGGGATGGGAAAAGCCGCTCTATTTTTCGTTTGAGCCGACAGAAGCGGCACTGGATGAAATGCAGAAATATGTGGAGAGAAAGCAGGATGAAATGTGCCGTATCATGAGAGAGAAAAGCGAAAGCATTAGCGGAATAATCCCTAAAGTGGAAGATATTTTTTTAATATATCTGTTTCATTGGAATCATAACAGCCGCAAAGATTTGATAAAGGAATCCTGCGGCTGTTTTTTCTGCCAGTAAGATTAAGAAATATCGGTGCTTTTCTGTTCCTCCGGCTGTCGGGCGTGTGGCTGTCCTAAAATCTTATCGACATTAGAGCAGACTGTATTCAATTCTTTTTGGTAATCTCGGTAGTAATGGTAGGTTTTTTGTGCCTCTTTTTTCTGTTGGAGCAGCTTTTTATGTTTTTTGTGCTTCATTGGCTGCGTTTGTAGCATTGCTTTTTTGCCGGAAGTTTATATTGTTTATCCCGTATCTGTTACAGCAATCCCTTTGCTAATATCTGTTTTTGCTTTTTACAAATGGGTGTTTGGCTATTTATATGCGTACAGGCGAATGAAATCCGTTAGGATATATCAAAAAGACAGGCTGTATATTACGGCAAATATAACATCAAATTTCAAAACGGCTGCTATGGTTAATGCTGTTTTTTGCATATGCTTTTTATTTTCCGGGTGTTCTTTTGTAACTGGAATGTTGATATTGCAGCCGGAATTTCAGCTTTTTGATACGGGCTATGCAGCAGTGGATGGGAACGTCACAAATGAGTATCTGTATCGTATTTCTGGTTATTTATTTTTCGATATTATCTATGCAGCAGATTATAGAGATCAGGCAAAATTCAAAAGGCAATCAGATCATGTGCTGTATGGGAAAAAGTGATAAGCAGGTAACAGGACTTGTGAATAAGCAGATAGCAATTAAATTATCCTCTCCAATGATAATGGCTTTATTGATTATTTTATTCTGCATACCGTTACTGAATGGAAAAATGAACTTAATATTGCCAGCTTCTTTGAATAATATTCTGCTCAAGTTAATTGGTGAGTTTGGGGCGTGTATTGTAGTTTTTTATATTTGCTATTTCGGGATTGTAAGTGCTATGAGCAGACGTTATATAATTTGCCCTGCTCATTTGAACGATATGGGGCAATAAGCATACCGCAGAATTGTGGAAAGGGAATAAAAAACTGCTGGAAGTGCTATCAGAGAGCAAACTGACAGGGAACCGCGAAGTAAGCTGTCTGTATACGATAAGGTAACTTTATTGGCTACTGTTCACTTCGTAACTGGTAACTTATAATGTTCTGTAAAAATAAAAAGGAGGCTGTCAGACATGAGGTATGGTTATATAAGAGTTTCTACAAAAGAACAGAACCCTGACAGACAGTTCATTGCGTTTGAACGCTTTGGGGTTAGCAGAGAAAATAGCTATCTCGACAAAGTGAGGCTACGGATGCTGCTGGCAAGCTGGTGATTGTTAATGTAGAGCTGAAAGAAGAGTACAAGAAAAATTATGCTCTCAGCAGAGTTACTCCTGTCAATGGTGCGGCAGATTCAGGAACTGTAGCTGTGCCGGTACCGGTTGCTAAAAAGAAAGTTACAATTAAGTCTAAAGCAGTTCAATCCATTGGCGGAAATGCATTTAAGGGAATTGCAAAGAAGTCAGTAGTCAAAGTTCCAAAAGCAAAAAAGGCAGCTTATAAAAAGCTTCTTAAGAAAGCCGGTTACAAAAAACCGTAAAATAATCTATTAATCGATAACCCAATTTCTTCATCCGGATTGCCGCATAAGATGTTCTGGGAACAGATATTTTATGCGGTAATTGTATGTTGCGGGGTGGCATTTTAACTATTTTTTTCGAAAATCTTCGTCTATATGAAATATTGTGCCGCATAAAAAAATATATTAAAATAAAAAGACTTAGGAACTCTGCTTTATGCTGCAGCAGTTCCCTTAAGCAAAAATATATTAAATTGATTACATGAGGAGGAATTAAAGGATGTTACATGAGAACAACACCATCGGTGAAGTAAAGGACGAAGTGCTCTATCAGGTTGCCAAGGCTGCCTTTGAGGGGAATCTGAACAAGATCGAGGCAACGCTGCCCTATGAGATTCTGCCGGGAAGCAAGCCCAAATTCCGCTGCTGTGTACATAAAGAGCGTGAGATCGTCAGGGAGAGGATCATGCTTGCCAAGAATATCAATCCGGCAGACGGAGAGCCCTGCCACAATACGGTAAAGATTCTTCCGTCAGCCTGTGAGAACTGCCCGATCACCCGTTTTTCCGTAACAGATAACTGCCAGAAATGTATGGGAAAGAAATGTATGCAGGCATGCCGTTTCGGAGCGATAACCATGGCGCGGGATAAAGCATATATCAATCCTGAAAAATGTAAAGAGTGCGGTCAGTGCTTTGACGCATGCCCGTACAATGCGATTGTGGATATCATGCGTCCATGCCGGCGTGCCTGTCCGGTAGATGCCATTCAGGCGGATGAGGACGGAAAGGTATGGATCGATGATGAGAAATGTATCCGCTGCGGTTCCTGTATCAGCAAGTGCCCGTTTGGAGCGATCTCTGACAGCTCACGTATGATAGAGGTCATCGATTACCTGAAAGGCGACCGGCCGGTATACGCGCTGGTAGCGCCCGCAGCAGAGGGGCAGTTCGGCATGGATATCACTATGGAATCTATCCGGAAAGGTGCAAAGAAAATGGGATTTGCCGACATGGTGGACGTAGCGATCGGTGCGGACTTTGTGTCTGATTCCGAGGCGAAGGAGTGGGCGGAAGCTCATGAGGCCGGAAAGAAGATGACGACCTCCTGCTGTCCGGCATTTGTGCATCTGATCCGCCGTCATTTCCCTGAACTTGCAGACCATATATCTACTACAGTGTCTCCTATGGCTGCTACGGCAAGGCTTGTCAAAGCGATGCATCCGGACGCGGTCTGCATATTTATCGGACCATGTATCGCGAAGAAGAGCGAGGCAGGACAGGTTCAGGACCGTGAAGGGGAGAATGCGGACCTGGTTCTCACCTTTGAAGAATTCCATGCAATGCTCCGTGCAAAAGGCATCAAGCTTGAACCTGCTACTATGGATGAGGTGCAGAACGGCAGTATCCATGCTAAGGGCTATTCCAATTCCGGCGGTGTGACAAAGGCTGTTAAGCAGGCATATATGGAGCACGGCGGCCAGGGCGGCCTGAATGTGCGTCAGTGTAACGGCGCGGCAGAGTGCCGGAAGGCGCTTATGCTGTTAAAAGCCGGAAAGCTTCCGGAAGACTTTATCGAAGGTATGGCATGTGAGGGCGGCTGCGTAGCCGGACCCGGCAATATCCAGGAGGAACGTGCATTTAAGAGAGAGCGTGACAAGCAGCTCAAAAAAGCGGACGACCGTCTTGTTACAGATACGGTATCGGAGTACAGCAAGTATGAGTTCTCCATGCACCGCCATGCATAGGAACTTTACCTCATATACCTGCTGCGGGCGATCTGCTGGGTAAAGAGCTGGGATTTGTCTCCGGTATATACATTCCGGTAGGTTGCAACTTCTAAATGATCTTCAGATGAGCTGTCCAGGGTTTCTGTCTGGATATCTACGACAGCATCATCTGTTTTGGTCCCGCGGATAGTGACGGTGAGGTATCCGTCTTCATCATCAACATCAAGGATGAGAGGATAAAGGGTATTATTGGCAATCCGGAAATCAAGTTCGTTCCAGGCGACGGCGGCGTCCATTCCGGCATCGATATAGCTGGAGACATAGTCATGCTCCCATCTCTCAACTATTTCGAGATTTGCGTAAAGCGCGGCGGCAAAGATGGTTGAAGATACCTGACATATGCCTCCGCCGTAGGCCTGGACCGGTTTGCCGTTTAACGTGGCTCCGGCTGTCTTAAAACCGTTTTTTGCATTCTGCTCCCCCACAGTGTTGTTAAAGGAGAATTCCTCTCCGCTTAACAGGATCTGGCCGTCACATTTTTCGGCGGCCAGTTTTACATTGGTGAGGCGGTTGGAACGGCCGGTCACTATAGTTGTGTAGCTGCTCAGATCATCGATGAACAGGTGCTCCTTCAGGTTTTGTGCATCTATCTGGGGATATGTATAGATCAGATCGATCTTGACAATCTCCCCTTTCTTGGTTTCTGCGAGCAATTTCTTTGCATTTTCCAGATTGAAATCAACCCCGGTGACTGCTTCTTTGATGGCGTAGTCCTTGCCGGGGTCCAAAGTGGCGTTCGCCGGAGGTGTATAGACTTCCCGGTATACTTGTTCCAGGTTGGCAGTGTCATTAGAGGCGGAGGGGCATGAGATCACCTGCCCGAAACTTCTTGTCTGGACAGCGGAGAGAAGTTCTTTGCTCAATTTATCTGTGTCAGGTTTTTTTGCGGCCCCGGCTGTCAGGATCAGTTTCTCATTTTCGATCTTATAAGTATCTTTTGCCGGTGTGGCTGCGCTGAGGAGTCCGCTGGCTTTGATCTGTTCATGAAGTGCTTCCGAATCTTCTGTGACCGGCGGGTGTTCGATATGGTTTCCTGCAAAATAAGCCTTTAATCTTGCCGCACCTCTGGTAATAAATCCGGAGTGTCCTATATGGAAAGCTTCTCTGGCTGCGTTCTCGTAGTCCAGGGTCAATGCGTTGCTGACGTCTATCTTATATTCGTTATCTTTGTATGAGACGGTAAATCCGGAGGCTTTCTTTCGGATCTGTGCATCTTCTTTCAGTACAGCGATTGCCTCCTCAAGCGTCATGCCGCCGATATCGATATCGTTTACTGCGGTATTCGGCAATATGTGTTTCATGTCTGCAGTGGCACAGAGCGCGGTATATCCGCCTGCGGCTAATAGTCCTGTGATAAGAATTGCAGCAAAATGTTTCATTAAAACGGCACCTGTCTTTCCGGGGTTATTTTCTTTCATGATTTTCCCCAATATAATTATATCCTTGGGGAAAGATTTTTTCAATAATATCAAAAATTGTTGGGAATTTTAAAATGCTTATCGACATATCCTCTGACATATGTTAATCTACAGAGTGGAGATATATAATTGAAAGGGGAGAAGGACTTGAAGAACATTAAGACAAAGATTTTTGGTGTTATTATTGTTTGTATGTTGATTATTGCGATTACTCCCGCATTCCTTTTTGGAGAACTTAAAGCTGAGTCTCTGACGATGACGGTGGGTGATGATGGAAAGATCGCATTGACAAACCCGGTATTGGAGATGATAGCGAGATACGGGGTTGATGAGGATAGTGATATTATCACTGTAGAACAGGGCGGGAGAGTAGAAGCATATAAACCTGGCGAGACAGAGGTGGAGGTAGAGGTTCCGTTCCGGACGCTGACATGCAGTGTGTCGGTTCTCGGATTCGAGGAGAGTGAGCTTACGCTTCTTACCGGACAGACAAAAGAACTGTCAATCGGAGGTGCATCGGATGATGCAGAGTTCTATTCCAGTGATAAAGAAGTTGTTGATATCGTGGACGGCGAGCTGGTAGCGCTTAAAGACGGCATTGCAGATATCATATGCAGTGATAAGGGGAAACAAGTGTCTCAGTCTGTCTATGTGGCTGGTATAACGGCAGACAGGCCGTATCTTTTCGCCGGGAATAAGATGCAGATGTCTACGAATGAAAGCCTGATCGGACAGGTGAAGGGGTGGACCAGTTCGGATCCTTTGGTTGCCACTGTGGATGAGACAGGAGCGGTGACAGGTGTCGAGGCAGGCTGGGCCGAGGTCTCCTGTCAGACTGAGGACGGGCAGATCATGAGGACGAAAGTGAATGTTGTCGGGATGAAGGAGACAGACATCTATCTGCAGGCCGGAGATGTATATTCTTCTCCGTTGATCAGCGGAGAGGGCTTTGATGCCGAAGGCATTGAGTGGAGAAGTGATGATAAAGATGTCGTCCATGTAGATGAGTCAGGCAATATGCGGGCGGTCAATGGAGGAGAGGCACAGGTAACCTGTTCTGTCGAAGGGCAGAGGCTTACCGGTAAGGTACATGTCATGTCGCTTCCTGAGCGTGCGTATACAGCTGTGGGAATGGATTCTAAACTGCAGCTTTTCAACGGAGGAAATAATAGCATTATTTGGAGGAGCAGCGATGAGACGAAGGTAAAGGTTGCCGATGGAATATTGAAGGGGGTAGGAGCGGGGGCCGCGAAGGTCACTGCGACAGTGAATAATAAGACTTTATCCTGTGATGTGTCAGTGGTTCAACTGAGCAACTCATCTGTGGAGATGAAGGAACAATCTGAGGCAAAGACCATCAAAGTGGCGGGAGCAGAAGGCCAGAATATAAGCTGGGCATCCGCGGATAATTCCATCGCCCAGGTGAGCCAGACCGGGGAGGTCATTCCGATTAGTGAAGGGAAGACCGCTGTTTACTGCAGTATCGGTCCGTCTACGATGACCATTCCGGTGACGATCGGGGAAAAGGATGTCCAGGCGAAAAAAATGGATACTCAGTCAGCAGGTCAGCCGGAAGCGTTATCTGACACAGAAAAGACTGCCGGCCCGGATACACAGGCTGGACAAAATAAAGCTTTCACACAACCTTCGGAAGAAGACATGAAGTATGCGGGAACTGTTCAGGCTTCGGAAGGAGAAAAGAAGAGTGTCAGAAAGGAAAAAGGAGCGATCAGGACAGATGAACCTGAAAAGGTAGAGAATAGAGGTGTGCAGTTAACCGGACCCGAGGCGATCATAGCATGCGGCAATTATTATAACAGTGTGCTTGAACAGGCAGTAGAGGACGGAGAAAAGTGGGTTTATTCCAACAGCAGTAAATATGTGCGTCAGACCGGGACATTTGAACAGATGCTTGCAGGGAAAATACGCGGCGGAAACTGCGGAGTGATTGCAAACTGGGCCTTCCGTGATATGGGTGTCATCGACAGCAAAGACGGATTTTATGGTGACAGCAGCGGATATATCCGGCATTACCACACCGGCACGAAGACGGTAAAAGATGAATTTGACAAATACTGCAATATCATAAATGGAAATAAGAAATCTTTTGAGACGCTTGTAAAAGACGGAAAAGTGAAAGTGGGAGATGTCATCATCGGAAAAAATCATACATTTGTCTACCGGGGAAACGGAACAGTATTCGCCAGCGGACATGATGCAATATGGCATAAAGATAAATCTGTAAAGACGGATGATCCCAATAAGGCAGTGTTTGAAACCTGGGTAAGGACATATAAGGGAACTTATAACGGCCGGTTCAAGGTTCATTACATTATCAGGCTCAAGGACAGTTTTGTTCCCGAGTATTACCGTGATGAAGAAGGGAACCTTGTGAAAAACCGGTAAGAAGCTAAAGGATTGATATTTTAACAGTTTCTTAACGCAATCCCTGAAATGAATGTTAAAGAAAAGGAACTCGCCGTATGGCGGGTCCTTTGTTATAATGTCAAATCTGTTCAATTTTGCGATTTGTGTAAATCATAAATTATAGGGCGGAAATATTGCGTGGAAGAGATAAATAGAGTATAATAATA
>CATLEM010000037.1 GCA_949916155.1 uncultured Dorea sp. | reverse complement strand
TATAAGATTCCTTTCGGGCTTTATATCTATTCCAGGGCGAAGGATAAAAAGACTGTGCACAAAGAAGCGAATATCATTCTGAAAAAGGCAGAGGGGCATAAGATTCAGTTTCCGCTGTATATCGATTAATTGCTTCTTATCTGAAGAAAGAGGCTTTGATCATATCAGCATTTGGAACAGAAAATAATGATGATGAAACCGGAAATATCGGGAATCTGATCTTTTATGATACTGTGATTGAGAAAAAGGAGTTTAATGACAAAATGCCTCTTTCCTATAGAATTCATATTGATAAATTTACCGGAGGAGTATTCTCAAAGGGGCTATTCAAGGAGAAAAATGCGGCAGGTGATATGAAGCTGAAGATGGATATACAAGACAGGAATCACCCGGAGGCAACGTTGGCGTTGTTGACATTAGCATTACGTGATCTGGCAGTTCATACCATGAGCCTTGGAAGCGGATATAGCATAGGCAAAGGTATGGTAGATGTGAAAAAGATTGAGATCCTGCGTGCCGCAGACCGGGAAAAGGTCATCATTTCTTTTGAAAATGGACCGAAGATAACAGATACAAAAGGAATTCTTGAAACAGCGTTTGATTCTCTGAAGAAATATGGGGGTATAGTGGAGTGAAGACTGAAAATACGATAGAAAAGCAGATAAAAAAAACTGATTTTCAAGAAGCGATAAAATTATTAACAGAATATAAGTATTGTCTGATCTATAAAATCAGTGAAGTAATCCTGGGCCAGATAGTTCAGATTAGTGAGGACGACTGGGAAGAGATGCAGGAGGCATGGTTTTTTAAGGAAGAAGGACAGATCCATATTTACCGTGATGAGGGAATGTTATCGACGGCAATGATCGATGATGCATTATTGCCTGATGCGCATACTTTGGAAAAGACGTATTGTCTCGCGGGTAAATTTCAGAAAGATGGGAAAAAGAAGATAACAGTAAAAGAATATCTTGACTTTGATAAAGAAGGGCAGTGCTATGTGGCATATACCAGACTGCTCCGATTAGCATAGGCGGAGGAAATTTAATGGTGGATATCGATGTTGAAGCATTAGCATATAAGATGAATAGCGGCGGGGAACGTATGGATAAGAACAGGCATATGAACAGAAATAAGAATAGAAATAAGAACAGCGGAAATAACAATAAAGGCAAAGGCAGGGAAAACACGGCTGCTATTACAGCTCCTTATAATTTCATCCCATTCTGTGAAAAAACTATTCCTGTCGAACAGGATCAGATGGAAGTACATAGTGATATGCGGGAAGATTTATTGACCGGAGAGATTTCTTATATCATGACTGCCCAAACGCCTGTTTTTGTAGATGGTGGTACAGATGCACATGATTTTGTTCGTAATGCCTGGGGAAAGTATGCGCTGCCGGGCAGTACTGTACGGGGGCTGATTCGTAACAATGTGCAGATTCTCGGGTTATCGGGGTATGAGGATGATATTGATGATTACAGCCTGATGTACCGTAATGTGACGGGCGGGGCAGAAAAAGAACTCTATGACCGTATTTTGGGTTCAGATCAGGTTCCCATTACTGCTGATAATAAAGAAATGAGTGTTTTGCTCAATGTGCGGGCCGGATATATTGCAAAAAAAGATGGGAAATATGTTATTTACAGCACTAAAGTAGATAAAATCAGCGATAATTTGAAGGAGATGAATTATTATGTACTCAGTGAACGTACTATTGCCAATGACTTAGATAATTTCCCATACTTTCAAAAGCATCCGGAATGTCTTCAGCATGACGTAAGCCAAGGATTTACGAAAAATGAAGAAAATCAGTATATTGGAGTAAGAAATCAGGATTATCAACCGGGATATTATAAGGTGTCTTACCGGGTTAAAGGTTTGAACAAAATAGTGACCGTGGAGGAACCGGGAATACTGGAGGAAAAAGGATATCTGGTCTGTACCGGAAACATGAATCAGAAGAAAGCGTTGTATATAGTGCCGGAGATCGATGAAAGTAAGCCTGTAATTGTAATTCATGAAGATGATGAAAAGGCTTTTCGCATTGACTTTAAAAAGAAAGAAAAGACTCTGAAACGTTTTAAAAAAGTAAGCTTTTTTGATCTCCCGGAAGGAGAGGAAAAGAAACCGGTATTTTATATTCATAATACAGAGGATAACCGTCTTTATTTTGGATTTACTCCGCACTTGCGTCTGTTATATAAGCATACGGTGAAAGAGGGTTATAGGCAGCAGACGAGTACATTTGACTATGCAAAATCTATATTTGGAACCATTGATGGAAATAGCGGATATAAATCCAAGGTGTCGTTTTCTGACGCAGTTGCGAGTAAGGTGGTCCGATTAGGAGAAGCAGCTAAAAAAGTGGTTTTTGCTGAACCAAAGCCGACCAGTTACTTAGATTATTTGAAACAGAATGACGGTCCGGTTACTTACAATACTGACGGATTTGAACTGCGCGGCGTCAAACAGTACTGGTTACATAAAGAAGTTATTCCTGAATTTACCGGAAAGAGTAATGCAGAGATCAGACCACTTGCAGAAGGTACCGTTTTTAAAGGCTTTATCCGGTTTCAAAATCTGACTAAAGCGGAATTAGGACTTCTTGTATGGGGATTGCGGTTAGAGGAAGATTCCTGGATGAATGTCGGAAAAGCAAAAGCTTATGGTTACGGCGCTGTATCTGTTTCCGAAGTAAATGTAAAAACAGTAAATATTAAAAAAGCTTATGATATGGAGAACCCGGTTTCTTCTGATTCGTTTATGGATCCATTTGAACCGTTAAAAGAAGAGGATATAGACTGCCTGATTAAAGTATATAAGCGGGAAGTCAGAGAAAAACTTGGCAGTCCGATTGATGAGGCTGAGTCGATTAAAAAATTCTTTATTATGAAAAATTCAAAGCATATACCGGATAAAGATAAGATGAAATATATGGTGTTAGAGAAATATCAGAGCAGAAAACAGCCGCTTCCGGAAATAGAGCAGATTGTGCCGCACTCAGAGTAATGTCCGCCAGTGCACACACTTTGCGGTATACAGATCAAAGCCATAGAACTAATTAAAAGATACCGGGATATCGTATTTTGTAGATGTAAAGAGAATAAGATAATAACAAGCATAATTATTTTTGAGGCCGGAAATGGTTCCCGGCACACTCGCAAGAGTACCTGAGATGTTGGATACACCGCCCGGCCCAAAATAATTATGCTTTTATTATGTTCACTTTTAACTTGTGCTTTTTCTTTATGTTGAGACTTTTTCAAGTTTTTTTGTTGTATTTTAACCTGTCTTGTGCCGGCGGTAATCTTTGCTGACGGCTGATAAATAAGGGATTACCGGGAGTAAATGTATAAAAAGAAACGGTTAAAATACCTGTGATTCTTTAATCTTTGTCCGACAAAATATTACTAAATCGGTTATAATATTAGACAGTAAGATGCGAGAGCAATTGACAAAGAAAAATAAGGAGGTAGGACATGGCAATTCACGTAAAAAGTGAGATCGGAAAATTAAGGAAAGTCATGCTCCACAGACCGGGAAAGGAACTGGAACATCTCGTTCCCGGGGATCTGGAGCGGCTGCTCTTTGACGATATTCCTTATCTTAAGACGGCACAGAACGAGCATGATCTGTTTGCGGGAATCATGCGGGGCGAAGGAGTTGAGGTTGTATATCTGGAAGACTTAACCGCGGAGGTCCTTAAGGGAAATGAAGAATTGAAGCGGCAGTTTGTGGAGCAGTTCATAGACGAAGGTGAAGTGGCAGATGAAAAGATGAGAGAATCTCTTGCCTCTTATCTTATGGAGATAAGGGATGAAAAAGAACTGGTGTTAAAGATGATGTCCGGTGTCCGGGCAGGGGAGTTGGATGTGAAGACGAACCGGCCTTTAGTGAATCTGGTAAAGACGGACAGCCAGTTCATACTGGATCCGATCCCGAACCTTTATTTCACAAGAGATCCGTTTGCATGCATCGGGGACGGAGTCAGCCTGAACTGTATGTATTCAAGAACGCGGCGGAGAGAGACTCTCTTTGGGAAATATGTTCTGGAAAATCATCCGGAATTTGCAGGACACACACCTTTCTATTACAGAAGGGAGCTTCCGTACTCTATCGAGGGCGGCGATATCCTGAATCTGAGCAATAAGGTGCTTGCGGTCGGCATCTCGCAGAGAACTACGGCAGAGGCTATCGAGCTTCTGGCGCAGCGTATCTTCGGGGATGAGGCAGCGGAGATTGAGACGATACTGGCGCTTGATATCCCGGCAATCCGCGCGTTTATGCATCTGGATACGGTATGCACCCAGGTGGATTACGATAAATTCACTATCCATCCGGGGATCCTTGGAACGCTTAGGATCTTTGAGATTAAAAAGGGCGATAAAGAGGAAGAGATTAAAGTAACAGAGACACGCGCTTCTCTGGCGGAGGTTCTTGCGAAACATCTGGAACTCGATAAGGTTACGCTGATTCAGTGCGGCGGCAAAGATACGATTGCATCCGAGCGTGAACAGTGGAACGACGGTTCTAATACGCTCTGTATCGAGCCTGGAAAAGTGGTCGTATATGACCGCAATTATGTGACGAACCAGATCCTGCGCGAGAACGGGATCTGTGTCCTGGAGATGGCAAGCTCAGAGCTTTCCAGAGGAAGAGGCGGCCCGAGATGCATGAGCATGCCTTTGAAGAGAGAATCTATTCAGAAGAAATAATTAAAAGAAAAGGAGATTAAGATCATGGCAACAAATATCAGAGGAAGAAATTATTTAAAACTTTTGGACTATTCAGCAAAGGAGATTCGTTATCTTCTTGACCTTGCGAAGAACTTTAAGGATATGAAGCGGGCGGGTGTACCGCACAGATATCTTGAGGGCAAGAACATCGTCTTATTATTCGAGAAGACATCTACAAGGACACGCTGCTCTTTCGAGGTTGCGGGCATGGATCTTGGGATGGGTGTTACTTATCTCGACCCGGGCAGCAGCCAGATGGGCAAAAAGGAAAGTATCGCGGATACCGCGAGAGTACTTGGCAGAATGTATGACGGTATCGAGTACAGAGGCTTCAGCCAGGAATTAGTAGAGCAGCTTGCCGAGTATGCAGGAGTTCCTGTATGGAACGGCCTTACCGATCAGTTCCACCCGACACAGATGCTTGCAGACCTTCTGACCATCGAGGAGAATTTCGGAAGACTTAAAGGACTTAACTTTACCTATTTTGGGGACGCAAGGAACAACATGGGCAATTCCCTGATGATCGCCTGCGCTAAGATGGGGCTTAATTTTACTGCCTGTGCGCCGAAAGAGCTGTTCCCGGAGGAGTCTCTTGTACAGACTGCGAGAGAGATTGCTGCAGAGAGCGGATGCGAGGTACGCCTGACTGAGGATGTAGAAGAGGGCGCAAAGGATGCGGATGTGATCTACACAGATATCTGGGTCTCTATGGGCGAGCCGGACGAGGTATGGGAGACAAGGATCAATCTGCTTAAGAAATATCAGGTAAATTCCGATGTGATGAAGCTTGCAAAGGATACGGCGATCTTTATGCACTGCCTGCCGTCCTTCCATGATACGAATACGACCATCGGCGCGCAGATCGCAGAAAAATTCGGAATCAGCGAGATGGAAGTAACCGACGAAGTATTTGAGTCTAAGCAGTCGGTTGTATTTGACGAGGCAGAGAACCGTATGCACACCATCAAGGCAGTCGTATACGCGACACTGAAATAAATATCAGTATTGTGAAATAGTGTGAAAGGAGAAAGAGTATGTCATTTGAAATGCCTAAGTATCACCATCCGGATTTTACCGAAGAAAGATTCGCAAACGCCCCGGATGCAGTTTATGAAATGTCAGAAAAAGACGGCGTAGCGCCGGATAATTATCACAGTACCTCCATGTATCCGGAATATTTTAAGATAAACGGAGAATGGAAGCTGGCAGAAGAAAGCCGTATGGATTCTTGTGTTGTTCTCTGTGACGACGGGCATCTGTCGGTTGTAGAGGCGAGAAACTTAAAAAAAGGAGATAAAGTCATACTCGGCAGAACGGAAAAATGTGAGGACGGTATCTATATGCACTGTCATGGTTTTGAGGATGATAGTGAGGGAATCGATGATCAGTTTGTATTCCGTCAGGGAAGAAGCAGAGAGACATCCTATGCCCGTGATTATGACAAATTATTCGAACTTTTGAGATATGAAAAAGAGCACGGCGGAAAGGTCGTATGGGTGATGGGACCTGCATTTGCATTTGATGCTGATGCAAGAGCAGCTATGGCCGCACTGTTCGATAACGGCTATGGACAGGCACTTCTGGCCGGAAATGCGCTGGCGACCCACGACCTTGAAGGGGCGCTCCTACATACAGCTCTCGGACAAGATATCTACACGCAGAAATCCCAGCCGAACGGACATTACAATCACCTGGATGTGTGCAATAAGGTGAGAAGAAGCGGTTCTATTCCGCAGTTTGTCAAAGATTATGATCTGGACGACGGCATCATCTGCAGCTGTGTGAGAAATGATATCCCAATCGTGCTGGCAGGTTCCATTCGTGATGATGGACCGCTCCCGGAAGTGATCGGAGATGTCTATGAAGCTGCAAATGTGATGAGAGATCAGGTCCGGGGCGCTACGACAGTGATCTGCCTTGCGACTATGCTCCATACCATTGCCACCGGCAATATGACACCATCCTTCCGTGTACTTGAGGACGGCACCGTGCGCCCGGTATATTTGTATACCGTTGACGCGGATGAGTTCGTAGTAAATAAGCTGTTAGACAGGGGAAGCTTAAGTGCGACAACGATTGTGACGAATGTGCAGGATTTCATCACGCTCGTAGCAAAAGGACTCGGCGTCATCAAATAATGTTCAGATACCGTTTTCCTGAAGTTCTACTGTGCGGCGGAACTTTCCAGGTGTCATAGAGCGGAAACGCAGAAAATTCCGCGTCAGTGTTTTTTCCGTATTATAGCCTACCTCCAAAGCGATAGTTAAGATGCTCTTGCCGGTGGTAAGGAGAAGCTCTGACGCGCGGTTTATCCGGATATAATTCAGAAAATCGCTGAAATTCATCTCCACCTGGAACAGAAGGATCCGGTTAAGTTCCTTTGGTGATATGCGGAAATGTTCGCTCACGCTTTTAGGCTGCAGATCTTCAGCGTAATTCCTGTATATGTATGATACAATTGTGTAGAAGACCTGCCGGTCTTTAATCCGACATTTATCCCCGATAGACTGGTAGGTCTTCCGAAAATCATTGGCTTTCATGCCGATACGTGCCAAAAATACCTTGCTGATATGGGCGCTGTCAACAAAGCCGAGAATCTCGGCAAGTTCCTCTAATGTAAAGTCTGTATATAACAGATAATTGATAGTTTTACCTACTCTCATTTCATTCAGCAGATCGAAAAAGGACAAACCGGTTGTTCGTTTAATATATGAACTGATCGCAGATTCGCTCATATAGAACTGCTGTGACAGCATGGCAAGCGTGATCTTCTCATTCAGATGAGTATAAAGATACTGAAAGATCTCACTGGCCTGCGTGGAGGCATCCTGGGTCGGCAGAGTATGACGGGTGCGGATAAAGGATACGACGATCTCGATCAGCTTATTGGTAATATAGAGCTTGCTTAAGCCGAGGGACTGCGAAAAGGTCTCCTGGTCAGCCGGATCAAGCTGCGACTGGCTGCGCAGTTCTTCCTTTATCTGAAGGAACAGATGGTGCATCCGGGTGAAGCTTTTTCCTTCAAAGGATACTGCAGGTTTTTTTGACATTGCCTGTGTTACGGACAGATTCACGCTGTCCGGATTATAAAATGTTTTAATGATCTCATTGATATTATCAAAATAATATGCCACAACAAAAAATTGAAGCGGAGATTTCACTTCTATGATGTCAGTGATCTGCCATGGAAGCACAGAGACTAAAGTTCCTTTGGAAAGAGGATATTTTTTATCATTCAGAAGAAGCGTACCTTCACCGCCGTTGATCAGCCACAGTCTGGACATGGGGTGAATAAGCGGAGTGGTAGGAGAAGAGATGACTTCAGCATCAAAGCTGCAGAATCTTGTCTCATCCTCCTTTGAACAATAGATGCTTTGAATCGGTACGAGTTTTGACATAAGTGTTACCTCCGGGTGATTTATGATTTTATTATAAAGTTTCGGGAAGAGAGATACAAGAAAAAAATAGAAAGGTGATGGTTAAAGTTTATGGAAAAGATTGTAATCGCGCTGGGCGGAAATGCATTGCAGTCAAAGGGAAGCGCACCGACAGCAGAGGGACAGCTTGAGGTGGTAAAGCGTACATGTGAAAGAATCGCAGATATCAGCAGCCAGGGGTATGAGGTTGCTATCGTGCACGGCAACGGACCGCAGGTAGGGCGTATCCTGCTGGCATCAGAGTCTGCAAAGGATGTAACACCGGCGATGCCGTTTGATGTGTGCGGAGCCATGAGCCAGGGATATATCGGTTATCATATCCAACAGGCGTTAAAGTATGCGCTGAGCCTTAGAAACAGGAACTGCCCGGTGCTTACCGTGGCAACGCAGATGGTGGTAGATGAAAATGATCCGGGCTTTTCCCATCCGACAAAGCCCATCGGCCCGTTTTACAGCGAAGAAGAGGCGAAAGTGCTGATGGAGGAAAGAGGCTATATCATGAAAGAGGATGCCGGAAGAGGATGGCGCCGGGTGGTAGCATCTCCGATTCCCAGGAGGATCGTGGAGATCGATGCCATCAAGAGGCTCTGGGATTCATCGATCGTTATCTCCTGCGGAGGGGGCGGTATCCCTGTAGTGGAGAGAATGGACGGAACCTTAGAGGGGGTGGCTGCAGTCATTGATAAGGATTTTGCGGCAGAACTCCTGGCGGAGCAGGTGGATGCGGATGTTCTGATGATTCTCACGGAAGTTGAAAAAGTAGCGGTCAACTGGGGAAAAGAAAACCAGAAAGATCTGGATCATATGAGTCTTAAGGAAGCTGTCGGGTACATCGAAGAGGGACAGTTTGCCCCAGGGAGCATGCTGCCGAAAGTGGAGGCCGCTATGAAATTCGCCCGTACTTATCCGGATAAAAAGGCAATTATCACAAGCCTTGATAAAGCAATCGATGCGCTGGAAGGAAAGACAGGGACAGTGATCACATTTGCTTAGAAAACAAATTTGACAAATTTGTATATTGAAAATGGGTGGTTACATTTGTTATAATCATTTCGGAGATGTTAGAAGGAGCAGAATATTTCTAAAACAGGCAGCTTATATTAAGCGGAAATGAGGACTCTTGATGAAAATACTTGTTATAGATGCACAGGGCGGCGGCATGGGCAGGCAGCTTGTTACATCGATGAAAAAGGAATTTCCGCAGGCGGAGGTCGGTGCGGTCGGCACTAATTCCCTTGCGGCATCCAACATGCTCAAGGCGGGAGCGGACTATGCGGCTACCGGGGAGAATGCGGTGGTTGTGGGCTGCAGAAGAGCAGACGTCATCGTAGGGCCGGTGGGGATTGTTATCGCGGATTCCATGCATGGAGAGATTACGCCTGTCATGGCGGCAGCAGTCGGACAGAGCGGGGCGAAGAAGCTTTTGATCCCCATGAATCAGTGCAACAATGTAATCGTCGGTGTGAAGAACACATCCATGAGTTATATGATAGAGGCTGTGACTGAGCAGCTCAGAGAGTATGTAAAGGGATATGTATTTTAATTGGCCGCAGGCGGCTGAAGCCGTCTGAAACCGGTACAGAAGTAGCGGTGTACAGGGCAATTAACATGATAATTTTACAATTATTTGTCAACAGTTCCTTTAGCTTAGATACAAATGTCAGGTATTTGAAAATGTATGTCAGAAGGCGTACGGATTCCCATAAGAATGGGAATCTGTGCGCCCTTTTTTGGAGGAATATCTATGGATGCAAGGGAGATATTAAAACAGGTTAAGTCTGGGCAGATGTCCGTGGATGATGCGGAAAGTTATTTCCGGCGGCAGCCTCTTGAAGAGCTGGGCTATGCGAAGCTTGACACGCACCGGAAGATGCGGTCAGGATTCGCGGAGGTGGTATTCTGCAGCGGGAAAGCGGATGAGCATCTGTGCCGGATATATGAGAGGATCTATGCCGCGGAGGGTGAAGTGCTGGGGACGCGTGCGACAAAGGAACAGGCGGCGCTGATACTGGATAAATTTGCCGGGGCGGAGTACGACCCGATGTCAAAGATTCTGAAGATTGAAAAGAATGGAAAAAAAAGAACAGGGAAAATCGCTGTCTGTACGGCAGGTACAGCGGACATTCCGGTGGCGGAGGAGGCGGCGCAGACGGCAGAGTTCTTTGGAAATCATGTGGAGCGCATCTACGATGTAGGAGTGAGCGGGATACACCGGCTGCTTTCCCGAGTAGAGACGATCCAGAGCGCTAATTGCATCGTGGCGGCTGCGGGCATGGAGGGAGCTCTTGCGAGTGTCATCGGCGGGCTTGTGGATAAACCGGTCATCGCGGTGCCGACATCTGTCGGCTATGGAGCCAGCATGAACGGGCTGTCGGCGCTGCTTACGATGATCAATTCCTGTGCTAACGGCATAGCGGTGGTGAATATTGATAATGGTTACGGAGCCGGTTATATGGCTGCGCAGATCAACAAGCTGGCAGTGCATGAGCGGGATTAAGAATTTTAATGCAATGCTGTACTGGAATTAAGCGGGTCCTGAAAAGTCCGGGCCTGGCAGAGTGAAAGCGGAGAGATATAGGAGGAGAGATGTTATGCATATGGCGGATGCGCTGGTATCACCAGCAGTAGCGGGAACGATGTACGCAGTATCTGCGGCTGCGGCCGCATATTCGGTAAAGGAGATTAAGTTAGAGGATCTGGATAAAAAGGTTCCGGTAATGGGAGTGATGGGGGCGTTTGTATTTTCCGCCCAGATGATCAATTTCACTATCCCGGGAACAGGTTCGTCGGGACATCTGTGCGGAGGGATGCTTCTCAGCGCAGTGTTAGGTCCCTGCGGCGGGTTCCTGACGATGGCGGCCATCCTGACGATCCAGTGTCTGCTTTTTGCGGACGGAGGTCTTTTGGCCTTGGGGTGCAATGTGTGGAATATGGCGTTCTATGGGTGTTTTATCGGAGGTTTTTTCATCTGGCGGCTGATGACCGGAAGAAAGATGACGAAGGGAAGGATTGCGGCAGCGTCAGTGATCGGATGTATCGCCGGGCTGCAGCTCGGAGCATTTTCTGTGGTGACAGAGACGACGCTTTCCGGGATCACGGAACTTCCGTTCTCGGTATTCGCAGGGATGATGCAGCCGATCCATCTGGCGATCGGGCTTGTGGAAGGATTGATCACGGCGGCGGTATTAGCATTTATCTATGAGGCCAGGCCGGAGATTCTGTGCGGTTATGTTCCGGGCGTCGACAGTGCCGGCAGGCATGTGAGCAGTGGGAACCCCGGCAGGCATGTGAGCAGTGAGAGCGCCGGCGTACATGGGAGTATTATAGATAAGACAGGACGTATGAGTAAAAAAGGTACGGTGGGAGCGCTGGCAGTGATGGCAGCAGTTGCCGGCGGCGTGCTGTCCTTATTCGCTTCCGGGCTTCCGGACGGACTGGAGTGGTCGATGGAAAAGGCTGCGGGGACGGCAGAACTTACGGCCGACGGCGGAGTGTACCGTATGGCAGAGAAGCTTCAGAGTGTGACAGCATTACTGCCTGACTATTCGTTCAAAGCATCTGACAGCGCGGCGGGAACATCTGTCTCAGGAATTGCGGGCAGCATATTTGTACTGGCGGTGTGTTTCATTGTCTGCGTGCTGATAAAAAAAGTCAAAAAAGAAAAGAACGGCAGACGGATATAGCATACATGTGAACCAATGTGCTGCCGGGAAGATTCTGCATGAGATATAAGGGGAACTTTGAAAATGGACAGGATAAGCGAAGCGATTGCTGATTTGCACAAAATGGATATGGAAGCGGGGAAAGGCGGCTTACTGCAGGGGATTCATCCCCTGCCAAAGCTCCTTGTGACACTTTTTTTTGTCCTGCTTACCGTTTCCTTTGGGAAATATGAGCTGTCCCGTCTTCTGAGAATGGGAATCTACCTGATTGTGCTTTTTGTCATCGGAGACATTTCCGTGAAGCTTTTACTGAAGCGGATGAAACTCTTGCTTGTGCTGGTCTGTCTGGTGGGAATCGCCAATCCCTTTTTTGACAGGGAGATAATGTTTTTTGTGGGAAAGGCGGCGGTCACCGGAGGCATGGTCTCTGCGGCGACATTGATGCTCAAAGGAATTTTTGCAGTATCCGCTTCTTATCTGCTGATGGTTACGACTTCCATGGAGGATATCTGCTACGCTCTCCGGAAGCTGCATGTGCCGAAGATGTTTGTGACGATCCTTATGCTGATCTACCGCTATATCATTTTGTTCCTGAAGGAGATCAGGCAGATGACGGATGCGTATCTTTTGCGGGCGCCGGGACAGAAAGGGGTTCACTATAAAGCATGGGGCACCATGGTGGGGCGGCTTCTCCTCCGCAGTATGGACAGGGCGCAGACAGTATATGAAAGTATGATGATGCGCGGGTATGACGGGGAGTTCTATCTGCGCTGCAAGCGGAAAGCGGGAGGAAGGGATTATTTGTATGCGGCGGTCTGGAGCGTGGTTTTGATCGGGATAAGAGCAATATAATACCCGTATACCCGGAAAATGTAAAAAAAGGATATGAACATGAAAAGAAAGGGAAATAAATATGAATTTGCTGGAGATTGAAAATCTGTCCTTTGCCTATGAAAATCTGCGGAGGAAATCTCCGAATTATGTCCTGAATAACATAAATCTTCATATTAAAGAAGGAGAAAATGTAGGTTTGATCGGAGAAAACGGAGCCGGAAAATCTACATTTTTAAAAATACTTACCGGGCTTCTTGATATGCAGGAAGGCAAGGTGCAGCTTTCGAGCCTTGAACTGAAGAAAGAGAATTTAAGAAAAATCCGCACGGAGATCGGGTATGTGTTCCAGGATTCCGACAGTCAGCTCTTTATGTCAACCGTATATGAAGATGTGGCATTTGCGCCGAGAAATTACGGAAAAGACGAGAGCGGGGTACAGGAAGCGGTAACGTCGGCGCTCAGGCAAGTCCATATGGAGGATAAAAAGGACAGGCAGATCTACCGGCTTTCGGGCGGAGAAAAAAAGCTTGCAGCCATAGCTACCGTTCTTGCCGTGGGAACAAGGCTTATGCTCCTTGATGAGCCGTCTGCAGCGCTGGACCCGAAAAATCGGCGGAATCTCATCCGTATTCTGAACGAACTGCCCTGCGCGAAGCTCATCGCAAGCCACGATCTGGATTTTGTGTATGATACCTGCCAGAGAGTGATACTTCTGTCGGGCGGAGAGATCGCGGCGGACGGGGATGCGGAAAAGATACTGACAGACAGGGAACTTCTGGAAGGACATGGGTTGGAGCTGCCGCTGTCATTCTCGCGAGAGAGGGGATACATGGGATTGGGTACTGAGAATTCGCACCGTTTTTTTGAAAACAGGAACTGTGAGTATTTTCCCTGTCATAAGGAAGCGGGAGTTCTTAACTGTATGTTTTGTTACTGTCCGCTGTATTTAAAAGAGAAGTGTCCAGGGATTCCTTCATATATAGAAAAGAATGGAAGAAGGATAAAGGACTGTTCGAACTGTACTTTTCCTCATCAGCCTGAAAATTATGATACAATAATCCGGATTTTGAAAGAGTAAAGAAAAGAAGCAGACCATCTTTTGAATCCAAATAGTCTGGAATTATAATAGTGATTACAATAAATAAAAATGTCGCAAAATGCATGTTAAATACAAAGGATATGTCGCAAAATGTCTGAATAAACTTGGAAGATGGGTTATAATAATAGAAAGGATTTTTTATAAATGTAACACGTTAACAAAGCAATGCGGCAATATGTGAAATATTATGAATATTTCCATTTGCGCAAAAGGAGGTAAAAAGATGAGAAGGAAACAGATTAAGTTTTCAAAAATCAGTGCTTCTCTTATCGCTATCGTCCTTATTTTCTCGTTATGTATGACACCGTTCAGCAGTGTTGTCGCATATGCGGAAAATGAGACAGTTGCTGATCAAGATGAAGAAAATAGCTCGCCCGAGTATGCAGTGGGGGGTATTACCAGCACTGATTTAGAAGATGCTGATGTTACAGAGCCGGCTTCCGCAGCAGAACAGGATGAGGCAGATGCAGGTACGGATGGCACAGAGGTTCCAGATGAGAGTGCCGTGCTTCCGGCTGCAGAAGAAGACAAGGCAGATGAAGGCCCGGCAGATAACGCCATTGAGCCTCAGGCTGCAGAAGGGGAAGAGCCTAGTGCTGACAAAGGCATTAATGATTTTGATAAGAGATTATTATATGGTAAAGACGGACTCGCTGATGAGAACGCGCTGGTCCTGACGTTCCTGGCAGAGGGCTTTAAAGAGTCAGAACTGGGAGACTTTGACAATCCGTATGTAGATTCTTTCTGGTATCATGCAAAGATAGCGGCAGACTACATGATGAAAACATCGCCTTGGGACGAGTTCAAGGATAATGTAAAGATCTACGGTATCGGAACGATTTCCAAAGACAGCGGATCCAAGGGCTGCGACGCTACGACGGCGGCAGAGGCGGCGGCAGACGACCGTGATACATATTTCAGGTCTTATTACTGGTCAGGCGGTATGGAGCGGTCTCTTGTCCTTGGTGACTACGGAAGACAAAAAGTTGATGAATTGATGAAAGCAAGAATACCGGCACATGATTATGAAGTTGTGCTTGTAAATTCAAAGAAAGTCGGCGGAACAGGCGGACAGATCTGTATCTTCTCTATCGATCCGGATGTATATGAGTGTACGGTTCATGAGCTTGGCCATACGGTTGCGAAGCTTGCTGATGAATACTGGCCGGGATACGGTAGAGAGAGCTGGCCGAATATGACGCAGGAATCAGATCCCACTAAGGTTAAGTGGTCACGTTTTATCGGCAAGAACGGTGTGGGTGTCTACGAATACGGGGACGGTGGAAATGGATGGTACCGCCCGAGCCAGAACTGTAAGATGCAGTTCCTCGGAGAGCAGTTCCCGCTCTGTGAAGTCTGCAAAGAAGCAACCCGCGATAAGATCAGTGAGTTATCCAATGTGCAGAATATCGCATTTCAGACCTATGCTGACGCTTTCCATGAGAATGATGAGAAGATTCCGGACATGTATGAATATTTCATCCTCAGAAAAGGCGAGGCAAAAAAGACAGGGGCTGATTTAAAGGATAGTGGCTTTACCCTTACCTATATGGACAGCGAAGGCAATGTGCTTCCGGAAAAACCCATAACAGCAGGGAATTATAAAGTAAAAGGTGCTTATCCAGGCGACGATGTGTTTGATGCATGTGAACTGACGGCAGATTATACAGTCGGGCTGCCCAATGCGATCACGATCACAGCAAAAAATAAAGTCTATGACGGAAAACCGGCAGAGACAGCTTACAGCGTTGATAACCAGAAGCTGGGCACAGATAAATACACGGCAGAAGTTCATTATACAGGCGCTAATCCTTATGCAACGGGACACAAAGCCGGTAATGCCGAGAGTAATTATGACAGCAAAGATGCGCCGTACAAGCCGGGTGACTATACCGTAACAGTAACGTTGAAAAACAGCGCAGGAACTATGCTGGCACAGAAAAGTGCAGAATTTACTATTGATTTCAAGATGACTCCAGTCGTTGATCATGAGGATACGAATTACGGCGGCGCCTCCAGTATGTATAACAACAAGACGGTTGTTATTACTGGTGAAGGATACACTGCTCAGGAGCAGGATAAATTCGAGGCGAAAGCTGCAGAATTTATTAACTATATCCGTAATACAGAGCCGTATAAAGAGCTTGATCTGTATTTCAATTATACGACAGTACAGTCAGTATCTAACGAGTCCGGTATAGGGACTTCCGCGAAGGATACTTACTACAGACTGACCCGTGATGCAGACGGAAAAATAGTTGAACCTGATTATGCAAGCACGTTGGCAGCACATGAGCTTGGATTCTATAAAGCGACTCACTATTATCAGTCGGCAATCGTTATCGTCAATGACGACAAGGCAAAAACGAGTGTTGCCTGTGAAGTAAATGAACCTACTTCCATTAAACACCGTGTGATCTATGCCGCGCCGAATGAGAACGGCATGAAGCTTGCGGCACAGGAGATCCTGAACCGGATCAACAGCTTTGATCTGGGCTATGCACCGTCTACAGATGCACAGAGACAGGCACAGCGTGACCGTCTCCTTGATCTCATTGTATATGGATCAGCAAGAAGACTTTATGCGCCGGTACTCAGCGATGCATATAAGACAAGTTTTGTAGAGAATGGCAAACCTGTAGATCTGTCCGGCTCTTTCAAGGTATATGTCGGAAAGACACCGATTCCGGGCGGCAAAATAAACTTTGATATCACCTATTATGCAGATGATAATGGAAAACCGGGTAAACAGCTTGACAGCGCTCCGGTCAAAGCCGGAACATATCACGCTCTTGCAGTGACTAAGCCGGATAGTGAAACAGTGTCATATACGACTGTAGATCTGTCAGACTGGGCAGGAGAAGGCTATACAGCAGAGACAAGGGTGATGAAGACAAGAGGATGGGTAACCTTTACGATCAAGTCCCCAAGTACAGCTTCAACAGTAAGCCAGCCGAAGACACTTACACTTTCCAAGACCAGCTATACATATGACGGAAAGGCAAAGAAACCGTCCGTAACAGTAAAGGATACGGCAGGCAAAGTTATTGCGGCATCCAACTACACGGTTTCCTATGCAAAGGGAAGAAAGAATGTCGGCGTATATTCGGTAAAAGTAACATTCAAGGGCGAATACAAAGGAACGCTTTCAGGAAGCTTTAAGATCGTGCCGAAGTCAACTTCCGTGAAGTCGGCGAAAGGCGGAAAGAAGAACGTAACCGTTAAGTGGAAGAAACAGACAAAACAGACCACAGGTTACCAGATCCAGTACTCCACAAAGAAGAAATTCACGAGCGGAGTAAAGACGGTTACGATCAAGAAGAATAAGACGACTTCAAAGAAGATCGCGAAATTAAAGAAGAATACAAAGTATTATGTAAGAATCCGCACATATAAGACAGT
>CATLEM010000036.1 GCA_949916155.1 uncultured Dorea sp. | reverse complement strand
GGATGTCCTGCGGAATCTCGATAGTGTCTGTCACATCATGTACAATGATCTCCACATCCTCCCGTTCCCTTACCTCCTTTGGCAGCTTCGCTGAATTCCTCAGCATGGCCGCGGCCCGGATATGATAATCATATTTATCATTTAACATCGTCAGGATCTGCAGCATATATATCCCGATCATACCGCTTGCTCCGGTAATAAGCACTGACTTTCCCTTTAATTTCTCCCACGAGATATCTTCTCTTATGATCGCTTCCAAATCTTCCTTAAACACTCTGTTCATGGCTCGCCTCCATAATATTTATTCATTCATCAATGAAAATATAAAATCCACAATATCCTTCGTAGCATGTTCCGCCGGAGTTACATATTTATCCGCGAATTTCTTCAATGCTTTCATATCATACTCTTTTTTCTCGATCGATGCAATAATTTCCCCGGCATCTTTTGCTGCCGGTCCTGGGATTTCTTTCTCATAATCCAGGGCAAGGCCCCGTCCGTTTGAATAAAGCCCCATATCAAAATTATAAAAATATAAAGGAATATTGCGTACCGCCGCTTCATATACAATACAGGAATAATCACTGATCATATAGTCCGCCGCAAACAGCATCTCAAAACTTGAAAACCCGTCTGCACTGACAGCCGGCCCTTCTACCGACGCTTTTGACAGCGGATGCAGTTTTACGACAAAATTGTAATTTTCGTAATCTACCGCGTCTGTCAGTTCTTTCAAAGCTTTCAGGAAATCTTCTTCCTCTTTTCTAAAAGTAGGACAATACAGGATAACGGGCTTTTCTTTAAAAGCCGGGTATTCCCTATAAATCCTCTCCTGTACTTTCTGCGCATATTTTTCACTGTTCAGCAGATCCAGTCTCGGCAGCGGCATAGTCAGGATCTTTTCTATATCACAGTTAAATCCTTTTGCCAGGTGGTCCTTGTAGCTCTCCGCACTTGCAAAAATATAATCATAATTCTCATGCATTCTCATAGCATGAGCCAGCTCGCTTCTACTTCCTTCTTTCGTGTCTAACGCCGTATAGCCGAATTTTTTCATCGTGCCCATAGAATGCCACATCTGGATAACCTTCAACTCTTTTTTATGGTTCAGAATACTGATCACCATGCAGTAAGTATCCAGTACCACTACTTTTGAAGTCGCAATGTGATACATCTGCGTGAACATATGAAAGACGTACTTGATTTTATCCGCCAAAGATGAGTTTACCCCGCCGTCTAAAGTATGGCACAAAAACACTACCTTCACACTTTTATCCCGGAGATTTATCCCTTTTCTGATCATACGAAACTCAACGGAAGGCTCATTACTCTGACGGCTCAACATCGTAACCTTTTTTCTCACAGGCAACAGCTTAAAAACCGTATATACAGCATTAAGGCACCCGATTCCTGTCTTAATCATTCCAAGTTTAATTTTTGTTATCATTCTTCGTATCTACCCACTTTTCAAATTTGTACGGACAATGCCGGCCCTTTTTATCAAAAGCTTCCGTACTATCCTTCTTTAACAGGACAATTACTGTCTGAAAGATGATCTGAATATCTCTCAGTATGCTGAACTGTTCAATATACATCATATCCATGACAAGCTTGTCCTTCGGCGTTGTGTTGTATTTCCCCATGATCTGCGCATATCCTGTAAGTCCGGCTTTCACACGGAGCCTGTATTTGAATTCCGGAAGCTCTTCTGTGTATTCTTCCACATTCTTAAGCATCTCCGGCCGCGGCCCTACAAATGTCATATCACCTTTTAATACATTCAAAAGCTGCGGCAGCTCATCGATTCTTGTCCGCCGCAAAAATGCCCCTACCTTCGTGATCCGGCTATCATTCTTCGTAACCGAATGATTCACATCATTAGGCTTCATCGTGCGCAGCTTATATACCTCAAACTGCTTGCCGTGGATCGTCGCCCTCACCTGCTTAAAAAATACCGGGCCGCCGTCCTCCAGCTTGATCGCAGCCATCGCACACAGCCAAACAGGTGCAGAAAGGGCCCCAAGCACCAATGAAAAACCGATATCCATAATGCGCTTTAATATACGCTGTTCCATCGTCAGTGACTTTACATTCCGATTAAACAGATACACGTCATCCAGGACATACTGTTTTGCGCCCAGTTCCATAATATCCTCAATCTCCGGATTAAAATATACATTCACTTTATAGCGGTAACACCAGCGCATAATATCCGTCCGCGCTTCCACCGGAACATCATAGACAAATATTGTCTGCGCTGTCTTGATATGCTTTCTGATCTGATCGCTGCGGTAATCAAGAACCGCTGAAACCTGATACTGTTTTTTAAAGCGCTGCATGGCAAACACAATCTCATCCAGACTTTTCTGCGAAGAAGTGATCACACAGCATCTCTCCGGCTCATGGATCAGGAAAAACAGCCAGTTTCCAAAATACGTAAAGAAAATGATAACCCCTACCTGCACAAGAAAGGCAATTCCAAGAAGTCCCAGACTCAAAAAACGGAAACCATAAACATTCGGCTGGTTCGTTCTCATGATCATCAGCTGAACATACGTAATGATGTCTGTACATGCTACTGCCAGCGCAAGGGAGTAGATGATCGGCTTGCTTTTTCGTCTCCCCACATCATATCTTCCGTAAACTGACAAAAACAAAAGTCCTACAACGATAAATGTAGATACCGTGATACCCAGTGTCCTCGATAATCTGGTAAGACCGATGCTTTCCTTTCCCATCACGTGCAGGAAAGCAAGCATTAACAATATATAAAAAACTAATTTAATCAACAGCCACATGGTCGTCTCAAATTTATGCAGATGCTTTTTCATAGTTCCTCCACGACACACTTGTAGTTATAACTTACAACATTATAAACGAATATCCCTCTTATTTCAAGCAATAAGAGGGATACTGTCAATTTTATGTCTGTTTATGTCTGTTTTACCGTTATTTTTGCGGGAATACGTCACTTATTTGCGTTTTCCCCGTTTCCCGGACTCAGTGTAAGCCCCTTTATAGATACCGCTGCATGCTCTTACCGTGTAGTAATAGGTTTTACCTTTCGCTGCTGTTTTATCCGTGTAAGCCTGCTTACCGTTCTTTACTGAAGCAATTTTCTTATACTTGCCGCCCTTTGTCCTACGGAATACTTCATAGGTGACTGCACTCTTCACCTTTTTCCACTTTACTTTAATCCCGCTCTTTGTCCCGGAAGCTGATACCAGAGCCGGATTGCTCAGCCTGCGTATAGCAAGCCCTGTTTTATTATAACTGCTCGTTCTGCTGCCGTTATATGCCTTCACGGTGTATACATATTTTTTACCTGCAGCCATCGTTTTATCCGTATATTTTACCGTCTTGCCGGAAGTGATCTTTTTGATCTTCTTATAGCTTCCGCCTTCTTTCTTCCGGTAAATATAGTATCCTTTTGCATTAGATGCTTTTTTCCATTTGATCACAATCCCGGATTTGCTGTTCAATACAGATATCAGTTTGGGCCGGGACAATTCTGAACCGCCGCTTACCGATATCCCGACTGCATCCATCTGCTTTCCTGAACTTGTAACTGCATAGATATCACAGGTTCCCTTTTTTACTCCAGTAATCTTTCCTGTGCTGCTTACCACTGCCACTGCCGGATCACTGGTCTCATAATAAATCTTTTCTCCGCTTACGGCACCGGTTACACTAAGCTGCTTCGTACCCCCCTCTTTCACCGTACTGTCTGTAGTCATCTTGATATACCGGGAAGCGATATAGCCCGTCTTCGAACCGCATGCCACTTTAAACCAATACGGATTCTCTTCCTGACTGGATACAGAAGCCGTCATATCCGTATACTCCGCTCCGGATACCGTAACCTTTTCTCCTTTTGGAACCTTCATCACAGAGGAACCCCCGGCAGACGGCGTACTCCGCATCGTTACAGCCGAAGTGGTCGTCCCTGTCTTCTCCGACTTCCTGATCGATATTCCGCCTGACTGCGACGGCATATTTTTGTATACAGGAATATAGAATACAAAAGCGTCGTTCAATATTCCCATCCTGCTGTAAGAATTATAAGTGGTCCTCGCCTCAGATGCGGCTGCCGTCAGATTCTGCATATACTGATGCTGATAATACGGAGCCGCCGCCGTATTAAATCTTTGGAAATATACGGTATTCTGTCCTTTGGAAATATAAGACTTCGCGATATATTCCGCCCCGCCGTCAATAGCAAGAACCGGCGAGGTCCACGGCCTTTTGTAAGTCTTCAATTTATCTTTGCCGCCCTTGGCAAACACGAGCCCGTTGGCAACGGCAGAACCTGTACTGGTAGAATATGCCCCTATATTATAGAAATTATAGTATCCCCTATAGGATGTACCTCCGTAAGAAAACGTACCAGATATGCTTCCGTTTGTAAGCTTCCCCCCGGTTTCCTGACGGATCTTGGCCGCAAGGAACAGAGGGCTCACCTGATTTTTAGCACCCGCCGCAAAGACAGCCTGCTCGTAAGTCAGATCAAGAGATGCCTTGTTTCCATTTGTTTTGGTATAAACTATCTGCTTGTCTCCGTACAGATCCGTCCCCTTCAGGACGTTGCTGACGCCTTCCTCTTTATGGTATGCCGGATCATATTTCAGCGCCTCAAACATATAAATATAATAATCTGTCAGAAAATTTCTCGGATCTGTATAGTATGCCACGGCCGGTTTGCTGGCAGATACCCACGTAGAACCGTCTTTGGGAATGTACGTCCCTTTTGACGCATGATAATCCGTACTGGCTTTACTGAGCAGCAGCCCGTCGGAAGTCTTTGGCAAAAGACTGCGGTTTGTTCCTTTTGAAGTTCCGGAAACACTTTCCGCCGATACGATATCATCCCAGTTGAGATTCCGGTCTACTGCCACAAATACCCAGTTTGGATGTTTTGCATGAAGCTGTTTTAAATATGTCTGATATGACTCCGGAAATTTGGCAAGCTCTGTACTGTAACTTCCCACCGACTGTGCCCTCATCCGGCGCAGCCACATACCGTATTCGTCTGCAAGCTGCCGGGTCCTGTCATCCGGCTGTTTTGCTTCATCAGTTTCCTCTTTCACCAGTTCCTTTCTCTCCGGTTCAGTATCCTCCGAAATCTCTCCGTTCCGGTCTTCAGATTCTATCACAGCCCCGTCAGCGGACAGAGTATCTGATTCCCGGATATCTTCTGCGCCGGACGAAGTATCCGGTCCCTGGATATCCTCTGCGCCGGACGGAGCATCTGATTCTCGGATATCCTCTGCACCGGACAAGCTATCTGGTCCCTGAATATCTCCTGCACTGACCGGCATGCAGCCGATCATGCTGACAATTATGACTGCTGACAAAATCCTTTTCAACTTCTGTAATATCATTATTCATCTCCCCTAACCCAAATAAAATTATTTGTCCTGCTTTTCAAACAGATGACAAGGATACACCCCCTGACTGATAAGATTTCTGATTGCTTCTGCAACCGCCTCTTTGTCTTCCTTATAGGTTACGCCAAACCATTTATCGTGTGAAGGCAATACCTTTACCTTTGCTTTGCTGTCTTTTACCATCTCTCCGACAATCTGAGGCAAAAGATATTCTTTCTTTAACTCCTGCTCGTTAAGTCCCGAAAGGAATTCTGTAAATCCGCACTCTAATTCTGACAGAAATTCCACCGGAAGCCCCCACATATTCATCGATACAGATGAATCCAGAGGCAGTTCTATCTTTTCTCCTCCGCGCTGCGCTGTCGCACAGCCGGCACTTTCTGCGATATCATAAGTTTCTTCTATGTCTGTAAGTATATGATCTTCATCAATACTGCAGATTCCCCTCGTCACTGCTCCGTTGCTGCTCAGTGTATTTTTCAGTACAAATCCCGCCATACAGATATTAAGTTTCTCCGAGTCAATGCTGTTTACTTCTGTCTTCTGCTCCGCAGCAAGATACTGATAAATGGCCTTGTATGCTTCTTTTCCGTAATAATCATCTGCATTGATCACAAGAAACGGCTCTTTCACGATGTCTTTACAGCAAAGAATCGCCTGTCCTGTCCCCCACGGTTTAATCCTCTCTTTCCATCTCCCTTTAAATATTTCCGGAATATCCTCAAGCTCCTGATATGCATAAGCAACGTCAACAATCTTTTCAATCCGTTTTCCAATAATCTCTTTGAAATCCTTCTCCAGGCTCTTACGGATAACAAATACCACTTTATTAAAGCCGGCCTCAAGAGCATCATAAATCGAATAATCCATAATGATTTCTCCATTCGGTCCTACCGGCTCCAACTGCTTGATCCCCCCGCCGAATCTGCTTCCGATTCCCGCTGCCATAATGACCAGTGTTGCATTTTTCATCTCGTTTTTCCTCCATCATGTCGTACCAGATATCTGACATCATTCTACTTTAATTATAATTTTTTGTCTACCAGATTATTTTTCCAATAGTTTTTTCGACCTATTCTCCCGCTGTTTTCTTCATCTTTATCTTGATATTCTCCACAGAAGTTTCGTCTGGAACCGACACATATAACGGTCCCCCTTTATAAGAATAACAATATCGTTTCCCGCTGCCGTCCCCCTCTGCTGCCACAGATTCAATATCCCATCCTTTCATTTTTTCAATCTGCATCCGGATCAGTGCCTTGATCTGTGCTTCTGATAAATTTGTATCTGCATTTCCCGCCACACTGCTGATCATCTTATTCGCATGAAATAAGATCATCGGGGAAACCGCCTTTTTTATCAGCGCCGCAAGAAGGATCTGCTGGTTTTTGCCTCTCTGATTGTCCCCGTCTGCAAGAGCTTTTCTCTCCCGGACAAACGCCAGGGCCTGCTTCCCGTTGAAATGGTTCATCCCTTTTTTTACCTCTACCACCTCTCCGGCAGCCTTACTGGTAGTAAAGTCGAGTTCAGATTCCACATCGACTCCCCCCATGACATCTACAATTTCTTCAACCGAAGTAAAGTTCACACGCAGATAAAAAGGAATTTCCGTATCATATAATTCTTCAAGCGTCGCCATAGATGTATCTACTCCATAATTACCCGCATGTGTAAGTTTGTCCCTCTCCTCTCCGGAGACGCCCGGAATCCTTACATAGTAATCTCTCGGTGTAGTAGTCAGCAGGATCTTATGGGTCTTTGGATTGATCGTTGCGATCAGATTCACATCGCTGCGGCTTTCCTGATCGATATCTCCATATACGTCTATGCCGCTGATATAAACATTAAAAGGCCTGCCTGTTACCGGAAACATATGCTGTTCGTCATAACCTCCCCGCTCGTCTCCGATTGCGATCTGATCTAACGCGGCATTTACTTTCAACCCGTAGAATCCGATCACAATCAGCAAAAAACTGGCAGCAAGAGACAATCCCTTTCCCGAACCTTGTTTTTTTCTTCTCCTTGACGCCCGTTTTTGAAGACATTTCACGAACAGCAGAAACAAAAGGAGCAGCACGCCTGCACCGATCATATACGCTTTCGGCAAAATTCCCAAAACCGCCATAGACAAAAGGAAAAATAATGTTGCAGCAGCCTGCACAAACCATAAAAAGCGGTCAAGCATCCCCGATATTTCCCTGCTTTGGCTACGCTTATGACGCGGACCAGGCTTTCTCTTTCCATGCCTTTGCCGCTCTTTCTTTGTTTTTCCTCCATCCTGATGTGATTTAATATATTTTAACTGATCGCGATATTCCATTGCATTCTCCTGTATTATGAATTATCAGAACATATAAACTGCTAATAACAGCTTTTTGCACACTAAAATATAGCAAAGAATGGCCCATGTATACACACAAGCCATCTCCTTGTCTTTTACTTTATTCTCCGAGTCCGCTCTCAACCGCCTCGATCATAGCATTCAGAGCTGCGTCCTCATCCTCTCCTTCACAGACCAGCGTAATACAATCCCCTTTCTTTATACAGGCACCTAATACGCTGAGGACACTTTTAGCATTAGCCATCATATTGTCATATTCAAATAATACTTTACACACAAATTGATTTGCCGTATTGCAGAATATTCCCGCCGGTCTCAAATGAAGTCCGGTCGGATTGTAGATTGTAACTTTTTTTCTGACCATATCTTTTCTTCTCTCCGTCTTATTCTTTCATATTCAAAATAACCCTTACCTTCACATTCTTTTCCAGGAAACATTCTTCAGGAAGTTTAACCGTAACAGGCACATCGTACATCCCGTCAGCCGTATAATTTTTCAGGTCGATACTGATCGCCTGTTCGAGCGAAAGAGTTTCAAGAATCTCTTTTGGCCCCCTTACCTGCAATTCAAGCATATCTGCCGTAGCGTAACTCATCGTCAGCTCTTCTGACAGATTATTGATCGCAATGGAACCCACTGTGATATCAAACGATCTCGTCCCATCCTTTTCTACCGAAATAGTCACAACTACAGATCCTGCATTTTCATCCGCCAGCCTTATATTATCCGGCAGGTATTCCGACACATCAATAACCTTTTCCGTCTTCTCTTTTATCTCTGATATCTCAAGAGCTTCACCCGGCACACGCAGAGAAGTGACACGGGCAATCTCATCGCGCTGTCCGGATATCTGTATCGTCTGCGGCTCATAGGTAATTCCTATAAATTCATAACCCCTCGCCGCCTTTATCTGAGAGGTATCAAACTCCAGCGGAATACTTTTTGTATTCAGAATCTGTACATTAACTCCTACTCCCTCTGTTCCAAGGTTGTTGGAAAGCAGATTCTGATCGATGATATTATTGTCTGAATCATATAATACAAGCTCTGAATTCAGAATCGCATTCTTGGATAACCCTGACACGCTTACAGATGCCTCCACTCTGCTGATCTCTGCAATCACGGATTTAGGTCCGCGGATAGATACCTTCTCCGGCACTGCCTGAATATCACCAAGCACATATCCGTCCCGGACTGTCCCCGTCGTCGTCGGAACGATCGGAAAACGCTTTGTCTCTTCATCCTCCAGCTTAATCTGCAGATTCCGCGGATTCGCCTGTGCGCTGTCATAGCGGTCTTCATACCCGCTAATCGTAATATCAATAGGTATCTGGGTATCCAGGGTCAGCTCCTTGATATCTGCCACTGCTATGATGTCTTTTTCCTTAATCTTATTAAGGGTCTTTCTCTTCGCGGTAACTGTAACATCCACAGCCTGGGTATTATCTACAATCTGATAAGTCTGCGGCTGCTGGGCATTTGCAAGAACTTCTTCGTGGATTACAGAAACCGGAATATCAGTAAACGTTTTATGTGTTACCGGGTCATCGATATTAACCACCATTATCCACAGCATAAAAGCTACAAAAAAGGCCAATATCTTAAGACCAACATTATTCATCAGCCTTTTTTCCATTTTTAAGCCTTCCTTTCCAAAATGCTGTCAGTTTTCTTGATTCTGTTCTCCGGCTCCGGATACCCTGAAGATGGCTTCTGAGTTCTTCCCTCGTGATATCACGGTCCAGATATCCGCCGCTGGCCGCTGACACAGCTCCCGTCTCTTCGGATACGGCGATAACGAGCGCATCGCTCACCTCACTCATCCCGACAGCCGCCCTGTGTCTCGTTCCAAGTTCCTTGCTGAGCCCCATATTATCGGACAGGGGAAGATAACAGGTCGCTGAGACAATCCTGTCTCCCCGGATAATGATCGCCCCGTCATGCAGCGGAGTATTGTGCTCGAATATATTGATCAGCACCTGCATGGATACAAGACAATCCAGATAGATACCCGTACTCTCATATTCTGACAGATGAATTGCCCGTTCCACTACAATCAAAGCTCCCGTCTTCACACGTCCCATGCTAAAGCAGGCATCAATAATTCCCTCCATCGTCTCCTCGCTGAATTTTTCGCGCTCTTTATATGCTTCAAAAGGGACAACCGAAGTGAAGAACTGCTTTTCCCCAAGCTTCTCCAGTGCCCTTCTGAGTTCCGGCTGAAACACAACTACCGCCGCGGTTGCCATAACTGCAACAGCGTTTTTAGCGACATAAAGTATCGTGTTCATCTGAAAGATCATAGCAAGAAGAATGAAACCGGCAAGTACCAATATTCCTTTTAAGAGCATCCATGCTTTTGTATTCTTGATCCATATGATCACCTGATAAATCAGAAAGGTAAGAATCAGGACTTCTACAACATCAGTCACATGGATCTCCGGAAAATAGACGCCCGATATATACTTTTCCAATATCTGCGAAATTCTCTGTTCCATTCTCTCACCTCCTTTTTAATGATATATGTAACCGGGAGTCCTAACGTGTTCTCGAAGAACCTCCGTAACGATCCGAAGAATTTCTTCCTGACGGTCTGGAGCCATTATGGCTTCTATGTATATCCCTGTCATGCCTTCTGTTTCTTACAGCCTCTGTATCCATGATTTCTGTCGCCCGACGTCCGTTGATCCTTTTCACTGTCTTTTCCGGTTTCGCCACGGACAATTTCGGAACAGCTTTCACATAATAATAATACTCATCATCCTCATACTGCAGATTCTCACTTTTTGTATAATCGACCGCGAAAAACATCAATTCCAGCACCATTCCTACTATAACGGCCATAACACTGCCTATCGTCAGCGATGTATATGCGGTATGGACGCCGAGAACAATATCTCCGATTATATTTACCACTACATTAATAAGTGTTCCCGCCACAACCGCAGCTTTCCATGCATGGTTCATAGACTGTCTTCTGATCGTATAGGCAGCTAAAAATGCTATCAGAAATGCCGCAATGACAATCCACATCTCTTTATCCTGAAATACCTGCTTTAAATAATCCGAGCTCTGGGTCATAATTCCCGAAAGTCCTTTGCCCGAAAGTCCCGGAGCTGCTTTTTTCACATATTCCATCATAAAATAGACGATTGTTCCGCACATAATTGCCACCATACTGATCGGTGTTGAAACCAGCGCATACGACAAAGGTATAACAAACGGAATATTAAATACGAACGCAGCTGGCATAAGAAGAACGATGACTGCCATCTTTGCTGCCAGCCGGAAATAAAAAATATACATGATCAGAAACAAAACTGCTGTAACCGCAAGGACTGCGATCGATACTGCATACATGTGTACCAGAATAAGGGCAGTCGCAGCAATCACTGTTATAATAATCGGAAAAAAAGTACAGATCACAGCCAGCGCAAGCGTCACCACCGGTGAAGCTGCCACCTTCATGAAGCCAACATTATTATTGATCAGATAAAATACAAGCAAAGCTATGATAAACTGTATACTTTTATCAAAGATAACCGAATGCTGCGCATACATCTCCTGAAGTTTTCCTTTTATCACAAATACTCCGTCCATTTATTTTTTCTCCCTTTCATACCACTTAAGAAGTCTCGTCAGATCATGGTTGTATTTTTTTACTCTCATTCTTGCTTCCTTATGTTTCTGGTTGAATATATGACTGGAAATCACGACATAAATTACAACTACGCCAAAGTAACCCACCACAAAAATCATAAGAAGCATCAGCATCAGACTGTTAGACATCCCAGCCATCAATGAGTCGAAACCGGCAAGCAGAATCAGCATCGCTACACACACATAACCGATAGTCACCCATATAACAGAACTGAAAATGTGCATACCGGCATAGTCCTTTCTATAATATTCACTTATTTTAAAATCTTCCTTACCCTGTGTATGCTCATACATTGCAAGCCTCGTCATCAGCTTAACTTTACGTTCATCTAACATCGTCCACCTCTAAACTTTTGCTTCCAAATATTTAACTATCATTTTCAGTATAACAAATATCAGTACCCTTGTCCAATACTTATCGTCAAATAGAATACTTTTTCTGCTCCTGCTTTCTTCAAAGTCTTCGCTGCCTCATCCATTGTACTGCCAGTAGTGTATATATCATCGATGAGCAGAATATTTTTTCCCTTTAAAAATCTCCTCTTTTCCTCCGGTACAGCAAATGCTCCTTTAAGATTTCTTTTTCGTTCCGCAGGCATCAGCATCTTGAGCGGATTTGTCTTCCGTATTCTTTTGAAATCTTTTGTATTAACAGTAATTCCCAAAAGTTCCCCCAACTCTCCGGCAACAATCTCCGCCTGATTGTAGCCTCTTTTTCTCAGCTTTGCAGCATGAAGCGGAACCGGCATAATGATATCTGGTTTCCATCTGAGCAGTGTTTCCCTATATTTTTTTGCCAGCTCTTCTGCATAATATCTTCCAAATCGGCGCTGGTTATGAAATTTGAACTGATAAACCGACAGATTTACCGGTTCCCTGTGAAGCCAGAGCGCAGCTCCCTGATCATAATAATGCTGTGTGCGGCTGCAATCACGGCAATATTCCTGTTCTTTCCGCCGGATCGGCTTTCCGCATTTCATGCACTTCGGTTCCCTGATCTCCAAATTTTTGATTTTTTTCAAACAGTTTCCGCATATCCCTTTGCGGGAAACTCTGCCACAGAACGGACATATCTCCGGCCAAAGCAGTTTTGATATGATATTTCCTTTCAATACATTTCACAGATTCGTTCTGCCAGACTCGTATTTCTCGCCTGTTCATCCGTATTTTCTATCATATTCTGAAATACAGTGTCACTCCCCACAAGTGTCACGCACCTTTTCGCCCTTGTCACGGCAGTATAAAGCAAATTCCGGTTATAAAGCTGGCGGGGTCCCTGAAGCAGCGGGATCACTACCGCCGGATATTCACTCCCCTGAGACTTATGTATCGTTATCGCATAGGCCAGCTCCAGCTCGTCCAACAGGCCATATGGATATTTCACCTTTCTTTTTTCATCATACTCAACAGTCACCGTTTCTTCATAAGTATTGATGCTTCTGATGATACCCATGTCTCCGTTAAAGATTCCCAGCCCCTTATCGACAGTCATCCCATAACGTGTCTGAATCTCCCATTCAAGCTGATAGTTATTCTTTATCTGCATAACCTTGTCGCCTTCCCGGAAAATGCGCTCGCCGGTTTCTTTTTCATTTTTCGTCTTAGCGGGCGGATTCAGATACTGCTGCAGGATCCGGTTCAGACGCTCTACACCCAAAAGTCCCTTCCTCATAGGAGTCAGCACCTGGATATCAAAAATATCTGCCTCTACATATTTCGGAAGCTTCTTCTGAATCAGCGTCAACAGCACACTGATGATCACGTCCGGTTCCTGGCGTTTTAAAAAAAAGAAATCCTTACTCTTATTATCAAGCGGTACTGCTTCACCCCTGTTGATCCGGTGAGCATTCACAACTATATCACTTTCTCCTGCCTGACGGAATATCTTTGTCAGCCTGACGAGCGAAAAACAGTCAGACCGGATAATGTCCTTCAGCACACTTCCCGGTCCCACACTCGGAAGCTGGTTCACATCTCCTACGAGGATCAGCCTAGTCCCCGGGATGACCGCATCCAGCAGTGCATGCATCAGCGGAAGATCCACCATGGACATCTCATCTATAAAGAGTACATCCGTCTCCAGCGGATTCTGTGCATTGCGCTGAAAACCGGCAACTCCCTCTTCCTCCGGATTGCCGTTTACTTCTAAGAGCCGGTGTATCGTCTGTGCTTCATACCCTGTTGCCTCTGTCATGCGCTTTGCTGCCCTGCCAGTAGGCGCCGCCAGAAGAATATCCATTCCTTCTTCTTCAAAAAAATGGATCATGGCATTTATTGTCGTCGTCTTTCCCGTTCCCGGCCCGCCGGTTACAATAGTGATGCCGTTTACGGCCGCCTTCATGACTGCCGTCCGCTGAAGCTGGTCGAGCTCTAGCCCCGTATCCTTCTCGATAGCATGGAGCCGCCGCCCGGCCTCCTCCTCTGAAGCATCGCAGCTGACATTCAGATCATGAAGCATCTTTGCCGCATTAAGCTCCATATAATAATAACGCGAAGCATAGATTCTCAATTCCGGGTCTTTTTTAAGCACAATCTTCTTTTCCATGGCTAGATCCTGCAGATATCTTTCCATATCTTCAATCTCAATCCCAAGGAGCATCCCCGCCCGGTAAAGAAGAACCTCCTGCCGCATATATACATGCCCTTCTCCCACACTCTGCAAAAGAGTATAGAAAATACCGCTGCGAATGCGGTAATCCGAATCCATATGGATCCCAACCTTCGCCGCAATCTCATCAGCGGTCTTAAAACCTATCCCTGATACATGATCCGCAAGCTGATAAGGATTCTCCTCAATAACACGGTAAACATTCTGTCCGTAGTGCTGATAGATCCTTACTGCCATCGCAATAGATATGCCGAATTTCTGCAGATAAAGCATCGCCTGCCGCATATCTTTTTTCTCTTCTACCTGCAGGGATATCTCTCTCGCTTTCCGCTCACTGATTCCTTTAATCTCAGCCAATCTCTCCGGCTCTTCCTCGATTATGCGAAAGGTATCCTCCTTGAATTTCTTCACAATCTTTCCTGCAAGAGATACCCCCACTCCCTTAACCGCACCGGAACCCAGATATCGCTCAATCGATACCAGATCCTCCGGTTCGCACACTTTAGCGCTCCCTATCCTGAGCTGTGTCCCGTAAAGCTTATGTGTCGTATATTCACCGGTCAGCTCCATAAGCCCGCCTTCTTCTATATAATGAAGCTTTCCTACGCAGGTAAGGTCTCCGTCTTCATTATTCAAATTAAAAACCGTATATCCGTTCTCTTCATTGCGGTATACGATATGCTCCACATATCCTTTTATTGTCTCCATGTACTTTTAAGCTTACTCCTTGTACATACTTGTAAGTTCAACAAACTGCCCTGTACCGACAGCTACTACCTGTGTCGGATCATCCGCCGTCATCGTGTTGATACCTGTACGCTCCTCAATCATCTCTTCTAATCCCCGAAGCAAAGCACCGCCGCCGGTAAGCATAATCCCCCGGTCAAGGATATCCGCCGAAAGCTCCGGCGGAGTCCTCTCTAACACACTGATCACCGCCTCCACAATCTGGCCGGATGTCTCTCTGAGCGCCTCCTCTGTCTCCGCAGACGTCACCATCACTGTCTTAGGGAGCCCGGTCAGAAGATTCCTTCCTCTAACCTCCATGGCATCATTCTCCATCATCTGATATGTGGTTCCAATCTGTATCTTAATATCCTCTGCCGTCCTGTCGCCGATGAGAAGGTTGTGTTTTTTGCGCATAAAACGGACGATCGCTTCGTCAAAATCATCTCCTGCGACTTTGAGTGAAGTATTGACTACCGTGCCCCCTAAAGAGATCACCGCCACATCTGTCGTCCCTCCTCCGATATCCACGATCATGTTCCCGCAGGGCTTCGAGATATCGATGCCCGCGCCAATCGCGGCAGCCACCGGTTCCTCGATCAGATTGACGTCTCTCGCCCCTGCCGCAAAGGTCGCTTCCTCTACCGCTTTTTTCTCTACCTCTGTCACCCCGCTGGGCACGCAAATGCTGATACAAGGCTTTCTAAATGTCCTGCGCCCCATGGCTTTCTGCACAAAATACTTGATCATCTTCTCTGTCACCGTATAATCGGATATTACGCCTTTCCTTAAAGGACGGATCGCAATGACATTGCCCGGCGTACGCCCGAGCATCAGCCTTGCCTCTTCACCGATGGCTTTAATCGTGTTCGTATCCCGGTCAAATGCCACTACAGAGGGTTCTTTTAATATAACGCCCTTGCCTTTAATATACACAAGAACGCTGGCTGTCCCCAAATCAATTCCAATATCTACTGCCATTCCAAATCCCCTTTCAACCTCATATGCTCTAACGAATTTTTAGACCCTCCGGGGTACTATTATATCCCGAACCCCATGAAATAGAAACCTTTATTTTCTTAATTCTTTCTGAAACATATCCTTGATGTACTTTCCCGTATAGGATACCGGATTCTCCGCCACTTCCTCAGGAGTTCCCCTTGCGATCACGGTTCCTCCCCTGTCGCCGCCTTCCGGCCCCATATCTATGATATAATCCGCAGTCTTGATCACGTCCAGATTGTGCTCGATCACAAGCACGGTGTTGCCGTCCGCTGACAGCCGCCTTAAGATCTCCGTCAGCTTGTGGACATCCGCGAAATGAAGCCCTGTCGTCGGCTCGTCCAGGATATAGATAGTCTTTCCGGTGCTCCGCTTGCTAAGCTCCGAAGCCAGCTTGATCCTCTGCGCCTCTCCCCCAGAAAGCTCCGTGGACGGCTGGCCGAGACGGATATAAGAAAGTCCCACGTCATAAAGCGTCTCCATCTTTCGCCGGATGCTCGGCACATTCTCGAAGAAATGCATCGCCTCCTCCACCGTCATGTTCAGGACATCATAAATACTCTTTCCTTTGTACTTGACCTCCAGCGTTTCCCGGTTATACCGTTTCCCGTGGCACACCTCGCAGGGCACATACACATCCGGCAGAAAATGCATCTCTATCTTTAAGATCCCGTCTCCCGAGCACGCCTCGCAACGCCCTCCCTTGACATTAAAACTGAACCTTCCTTTCTTGTAGCCCCTCGCCTTGGCATCTGCGGTCGCCGCGAACAGATCCCTGATAAGGTCAAAAACACCCGTATAAGTAGCAGGATTCGAGCGGGGCGTACGCCCGATTGGCGACTGGTCTATAGCAATCACCTTGTCAAGCTGCCCGATGCCTTCCACATCCTTATGTTTTCCTGGAATGGTCCTGGCACGGTTTAAGTCCCTTGCAAGACGCTTATACAGAATCTCATTGATCAGGGAGCTTTTCCCCGAGCCGGACACGCCGGTGATACATGTCATGATCCCCAGCGGTATCTCAACGTCGATATTTTTCAGGTTATTCTCCCTCGCTCCAGTAATCTTAAGCCAGCCGGAAGGATTCGCCCGCTCATCCGGCACCGGAATCCGTTCCCTTCCACTTAAGTATGCGCCGGTAATGGATTTCTTATTCTTAATTATATCTTTTGCCGTCCCCACAGCCACGATCTCACCGCCATGCTCCCCGGCTCCCGGGCCCACGTCCACGATATAGTCGGCCTCCCGCATCGTGTCCTCGTCATGTTCGACGACAATGACGGAATTACCTAAATCCCGCAGATGCTTCAATGTGTTCAGGAGCTTGTCGTTGTCCCTCTGGTGGAGGCCGATGCTTGGCTCATCAAGGATATACGCCACCCCCACAAGCCCGGAACCGATCTGTGTCGCCAGTCGGATCCTCTGCGCCTCCCCTCCGGAAAGAGTGCCTGTTGCCCTGGAAAGAGTCAGATAG
>CATLEM010000035.1 GCA_949916155.1 uncultured Dorea sp. | reverse complement strand
AAGACCCTTCGGCTTTCTCGCCTCAAAAAGCTCCTCGACACGGGGAAGACCCTGTGTGATATCGTCACCGGCAACACCGCCCGTATGGAAGGTACGCATCGTAAGCTGAGTACCAGGCTCTCCGATAGACTGTGCCGCAATGATACCTACTGCCTCACCTACCTGCACCGGCTCACCTGTGGCCATGTTGGCACCGTAGCATTTCGCGCAGATACCGTTGTGCGAACGGCAGGTAAGGATCGTACGGATCTTAATCTTCTCTAAAGGATTCCCCTTCTCGTCCACACCTTTTTTCATAATGAGCTCAGCGCGTTTCGGTGTAACCATATGATTCTTCTTCACAAGAACATTACCGTCTTTATCCAGGATGTTCTCACACAGATACCGCCCGGTAATACGTTCCTTAAGACTCTCGATCTCCTCATTCCCCTCCATAAACGCTTTCACATACATGCCGGGAATCTCTGCGTCCTTCTCCACACAGTCAACCTCATGGATAATCAGCTCCTGTGATACGTCTACAAGACGTCTCGTCAGATATCCTGAATCCGCTGTACGAAGCGCCGTATCAGACAGTCCCTTACGCGCTCCATGGGCAGACATAAAGTACTCCAGTACGTCCAGTCCCTCACGGAAATTGGAACGGATAGGCAGCTCGATCGTCCGTCCGGTTGTATCGGCCATCAGGCCGCGCATACCTGCAAGCTGTTTGATCTGCTTGTCGGAACCACGGGCTCCGGAATCCGCCATCATAAAGATATTGTTATATTTATCCAGACCGGAAAGCAGAGCTTCTGTCAGTGCATCGTCTGTTGCCTTCCATGTCTCTACGACTTCTTTGTAACGCTCCTCCTCTGTGATAAGACCGCGCTTGAAGTTCTTCGTGATCTTATCCACTGTATCCTGCGCCTCCTGGATCATCTGCGGCTTCTGCGGCGGTACGGTCATATCCGAAATGGATACGGTCATCGCCGCCCTTGTAGAATACTTATAGCCGATAGACTTCACTGAGTCCAAAACCTCTGCTGTGGCAGTAGAACCGTGCGTATTGATAACTTTTTCAAGAATCTGCTTTAACTGCTTCTTTCCCACATGGAAATCCACTTCCAAAAGCAGTATATTCTTCGGATCCTCACGGTCTACAAAACCGAGATCCTGCGGAATGCTCTCATTAAACAGAAATCTTCCCAGCGTAGACTGAACGTTGCCTGTCACTGCCGTACCGTCCGGCAAAGTCTTTGTCACACGTACCGTGATCTTTGAGTGAAGCGTGATCGCATCATTCTCATAGGCGAGAATGGCTTCATTGACATTTTTAAATATCTTGCCTTCACCTTTCGCACCCGGTCTCTCCTGTGTCAGATAGTAGATACCCAGTACCATATCCTGTGACGGAACCGCCACCGGACCGCCGTCCGACGGCTTTAACAGGTTATTCGGCGAGAGCAGGAGGAAACGGCACTCCGCCTGCGCTTCTACAGACAGCGGAAGATGAACCGCCATCTGGTCCCCGTCAAAATCCGCATTGTAAGCTGTACATACAAGCGGATGAAGCTTGATCGCTTTACCTTCTACAAGTATCGGCTCAAATGCCTGAATACCAAGCCTGTGCAGCGTAGGGGCACGGTTCAGCATAACCGGATGTTCCTTTATTACCTCTTCTAACACATCCCATACTTCAGGCTGGAGACGTTCCACCATCTTCTTTGCATTTTTTATATTATGAGCTGTTCCGTTCTGAACAAGCTCCTTCATTACAAACGGTTTAAACAGCTCGATCGCCATCTCCTTCGGAAGACCGCACTGGTAAATCTTAAGCTCCGGGCCTACGACAATAACAGAACGTCCGGAATAGTCAACACGCTTTCCAAGAAGATTCTGACGGAAACGTCCTGATTTCCCTTTAAGCATGTCGGAAAGAGATTTGAGCGCCCTGTTTCCCGGTCCTGTTACCGGACGTCCGCGGCGCCCGTTGTCGATCAAAGCGTCCACCGCCTCCTGGAGCATCCTCTTTTCATTTCTCACAATAATATCCGGAGCGCCCAGCTCAAGGAGCCGTTTCAGACGGTTATTTCTGTTAATGATCCTCCTGTACAGATCATTAAGGTCAGATGTGGCAAAACGTCCGCCGTCAAGCTGCACCATCGGACGAAGGTCCGGCGGAATGACCGGAATATTGGTCATGATCATCCACTCCGGCTTATTTCCTGACTCCCGGAAAGCTTCCACAACCTCGAGACGCTTCACGATTCTCGCTCTCTTCTGCCCGGTCGCCCCCTTTAAACCTTCCGACAGTTCTTTATATTCTTTCTCCAGGTCGATAGCCTGCAAAAGCTCCTGAACGGACTCTGCCCCCATACCTACCCTGAACGCGTTTCCATAAGTCTCTCTTGCTTCCTGATACTCCTGCTCTGACAATACCTGCTTGTACTGAAGTTCGGTATCCCCTTTATCCAACACGATATAGGAGGCAAAATAAAGCACTTTCTCAAGCGTCCTCGGAGACAGATCAAGGATCAGTCCCATACGGCTCGGAATCCCTTTAAAGTACCAGATATGTGACACCGGTGCAGCCAGCGCGATATGTCCCATACGCTCCCGGCGCACACTTGCCTTTGTAACCTCAACGCCGCATCGGTCACATACAACACCTTTGTAGCGGATCTTCTTATATTTTCCGCAGTGACACTCCCAGTCCTTGCTCGGTCCGAAAATCTTCTCGCAGAATAAACCGTCTTTCTCAGGCTTCAGTGTTCTATAGTTGATGGTCTCCGGCTTCGTCACCTCACCCTTTGACCACTCCAGAATCTTCTCAGGTGATGCCAAACCTATCTTGATCGCATCAAAAACCATCGGCTGAAAAGTTTGCTGGTTATTATTTTCTGGCATATCGGCACCCCTCTCTACATATCATCTGATAAATCGCTATATGCATAATCGTCAGTTTCCTCAAAATCTATGTCGTAGTCATCATCGTCCTCTTCGTCCGATTCAACGTCGACAAGCTCCTCCCCCTGGAATTCCTGTTCTGTATATCCTTGCCGTCCGAAGTTATCTTCGTCATTATATTTCCTGTCGCCTTCGATCAGAGCGCGGAAATCCGTCTCACCCATATCGACAGTCTCCATGATCTCAACCTCTGTATTGTCATCGCGAAGCACTCTTACATCAAGACCGAGTGACTGAAGCTCCTTAAGAAGTACCTTAAAGGACTCCGGAATGCCCGGCTCAGGAATATTCTCTCCCTTGATGATCGCCTCGTAAGTCTTCACACGTCCGACTACATCGTCAGACTTCACCGTAAGAATCTCCTGAAGCGTGTAGGATGCGCCGTAAGCCTCCAGCGCCCACACCTCCATCTCTCCGAAACGCTGTCCGCCGAACTGTGCCTTACCTCCTAACGGCTGCTGTGTAACCAGCGAATAAGGACCTGTTGAACGGGCATGGATCTTATCATCAACAAGATGGTGGAGCTTTAGGTAGTGCATGTGCCCGATCGTAACCGGACTGTCAAAATATTCTCCGGTTCTTCCGTCACGCAGGCGCACCTTGCCGTCCCTGGAGATTGGAACCCCCTTCCAAAGCTCTCTGTGATCACGGTTCTTTGACAGATATTCCAAAACCTCCGGAAGCAGCTCTTCCTTATGCTTTTTCTCGAACTCCTCCCAGCTTAAGTTGACATAATCATTAGCCAGATCCAGAGTATCCATGATATCGTTCTCATTCGCCCCGTCAAATACCGGCGTAGCGATATTGAATCCCAAAGCCTTAGCTGCCAGCGACAAATGGATCTCCAGCACCTGTCCGATATTCATACGTGAAGGCACGCCCAAAGGATTCAGTACGATATCAAGCGGACGTCCGTTCGGAAGGAACGGCATATCCTCCACAGGAAGCACACGGGAAACAACACCCTTGTTACCGTGACGTCCGGCCATCTTATCTCCGACAGATATCTTTCTCTTCTGCGCGATATAGATTCTCACCGACTGGTTCACACCCGGAGAAAGCTCATCTCCGTTCTCTCTTGTAAATACTTTTGCATCCACAACGATACCGTACTCACCGTGCGGTACTTTAAGAGAAGTATCCCTTACTTCTCTTGCCTTCTCGCCGAAGATCGCACGAAGGAGCCTCTCCTCCGCAGTAAGCTCTGTCTCGCCCTTCGGCGTAACCTTACCTACCAGAATATCTCCGGCACGAACCTCTGCGCCGATACGGATGATACCTCTCTCATCCAGATCCTTAAGCGCATCATCGCCCACACCCGGAATATCCCGTGTAATCTCCTCTGGCCCGAGCTTAGTGTCACGGGCCTCCGCCTCATATTCCTCAATATGGACAGACGTATATACATCATCCTGAACTAATCTCTCACTTAACAGTACGGCATCCTCGTAGTTATATCCCTCCCACGTCATAAAGCCGATGAGCGGATTCTTTCCGAGCGCCATCTCTCCGTTGGAAGTGGACGGTCCGTCTGCAATGACATCCCCCGCTTCCACCTTGTCTCCTTTATGGACGATCGGCCTCTGGTTATAACAGTTGCTCTGGTTGCTCCTCAAAAACTTCGTCAGCTTATATTTTTTCGTACTGCCGTCATTCTGGCGGATAATGATCTCTCTTGAAGTAGAGCGCTGGACCACACCGCCCTCTGCTGCGACAACACATACACCCGAGTCAACCGCCGACTTTTCCTCCATACCTGTTCCCACAACCGGCGCCTCTGTCACAAGAAGAGGCACTGCCTGACGCTGCATGTTAGAACCCATCAGCGCACGGTTCGCATCGTCATTCTCAAGGAACGGAATCAAAGCTGTAGCCACAGAGAACACCATCTTCGGAGAAACGTCCATATAATCGAACATCTTTCTCTCGTATTCCTGCGTTTCCTCGCGGTAACGCCCGGATACGTTCCTGCGGACAAAATGTCCTTCATCGTCTAACTGTTCGTTCGCCTGCGCAACATGGTAATTATCCTCTTCGTCGGCTGTCATATATACAACCTCATCGGTGACAACCGGATTCTGCGGGTCTTCATGGCTGATCTTTCTGTACGGCGCCTCGACAAATCCGTACTGATTGATCCTCGCGTAACATGCCAGCGAGTTGATCAGACCGATATTCGGACCTTCAGGCGTCTCGATCGGGCACATTCTCCCGTAATGAGAATAATGCACGTCGCGGACCTCGAAACCTGCACGGTCTCTGGAAAGACCGCCCGGTCCAAGAGCTGAGAGACGTCTCTTATGCGTCAGCTCGCCAAGCGGATTATTCTGATCCATGAACTGCGAAAGCTGCGAAGAGCCAAAGAACTCTTTCACTGCCGCCGTCACTGGTTTGATATTGATAAGTGACTGCGGGGAAATTCCCTCCAGATCCTGCGTCGTCATCCTCTCACGTACAACTCTCTCAAGCCTTGACAGGCCGATCCTGTACTGGTTCTGCAAAAGCTCTCCTACTGCACGGATACGTCTGTTGCCGAGATGATCGATATCATCATCATTGCCAAGTCCGTATTCCAGATGCATGTTATAATTAATAGAAGCAAGGATATCCTCTTTCGTAATATGCTTCGGGATCAGATCATGGATATCCTTTCTGATCGAATCCTTAAGTTCGTCTATATCTCCCGCGGTCTCCTCTAAAAGTGACGCCAGTACCGGATAATAGACAAGTTCCGTCACACCAACCTCTTTCGGATCAATATCTACAATAGAAGTAAGATCTACCATCATATTCGAAAGAACTTTGATATTGCGCTCCTCATCCGGTCTCTCGATCCATACATACGGAACTGCCGCATTCTGAATCTGGTCCGCAAGTTCTCTTGTCACCTTTGTTCCTGCTTCAGCGATCACTTCTCCGGTAAGCACACTGACCACATCCTCTGCAAGAACCTGTCTGTTGATACGGTTCCTTAACAGAAGCTTTTTATTAAACTTATAACGGCCGACCTTCGCCAGATCATAACGCCTGGGATCAAAAAACATACTGGTGATCAGACTCTCCGCACTGTCAACCGCCAGCGGCTCTCCCGGACGGATCTTTTTATATAATTCCAAAAGGCCCTCCTGATAATTGGTAGCCGCATCTTTTTCAAAACTTGCCAGAATCTTCGGTTCCTCCCCGAATATCTCGACAATCTCCGGATTAGTGCCGATACCCAGCGCACGGATCAATACCGTGATCGGCACCTTTCTCGTTCTATCTACTCGTACATAAAAAACGTCATTGGAATCCGTCTCATACTCTAACCACGCGCCGCGGTTAGGAATGACAGTGGATGAATACAATTTCTTTCCTAATTTATCATGAGCGATCGCATAATAAATGCCCGGAGAACGTACCAGCTGGCTTACGATAACACGCTCAGCCCCGTTGATAACAAATGTACCGGTACTTGTCATCAGCGGCAGATCCCCCATGAAGATCTCATGCTCATTAATCTCGTCTTCTTCTTTATTGTGGAGCCTTACCCTCACCTTCAGAGGCGCGGCATAAGTCGCATCACGTTCTTTACATTCTTCGATCGTGTACTTTACGTCATCCTCGCACAGTGTGAAATCCACAAATTCCAGACTCAGATGTCCGCTGTAATCCGCAATCGGTGAAATATCATCAAATACTTCTTTTAACCCCTCGTCAAGAAACCAGTGATAGGAATCTTTCTGGACTTCAATCAAATTCGGCATCTGAAGAACTTCTTTTTGTCTGGAATAGCTCATGCGGGAGCTTCTTCCACTTTTAATGGGACGAATTCTGTTTTTCTCCATATTGACGTTTCACTCCTCTTTATTTTTTTGTGGGCAGTAGTTTACCCGTAAATCGTGCATTAACACACATCTCACTATTTGTCAAGTTGTTTTTTCATGCAAATTCACGGCATAACTTTCCACAATAGCGCATTTTTTATAATAGCACAGTCTTGTCAAGCTTGTCAACCGGAAAATCCAGTTTTTTACAGTGGTTTAGCAGTATAGAAACACAAAGGAACGGCAATACTCCCGCTCCCTTTAATAGATGTTCTTATGGTTTCATGTTCTTATGGTTTCCGCTGCTGACAGCCGTGTCTCTCAGACTGTCACCTCCGAGTACAGCTTAATGCAAAATTCTGTCCCCTCCCCCGTCTGGCTTTTTACGCTGATCGTCCCGTTCTGCTTTAAAAATATCTGCCTTGACATCGACAGCCCGATTCCCACACTGTCCTCCGAGCGGTTTCCTCCTTTGTAGAACCGCTCGAAGATATGGGGAAGATGTTTCTTTTCTATCCCCTCCCCGTCGTCCCGTATGATGATATTGGTGGCAAAATTATTCTGGTTTGCTATGATCTCTACTTTGCCGCCTGTTTTTGTATGTTCAATACAATTTTTTACAATATTGGAGATGGCTTCCGTTGTCCACCGTTTATCACAGGTGATCCAAAGTTCTTCCCCGATATGCCTTGAAAGTTCCACTCCCTTAAGTTCACACAGAATTTCAAAGGGCTGGCACGACCTTTTTATCAGCTCCTGCAGCGAGATTTCCTCTTTTTTCAGCCTGAGCACATCCGCATCCAGTTGGGATAGCGTCAGGAGGTTTCGGATCAGCCAGGTGATCCGGTTTACCTGGGAATCGATCTTGTCTGTGAACTCCTCCCGTTTTTTCTCCGAAAGACCGGGGCTTTTCAAGAGATCCGTCATGATCGTGATGGAGGCAAGGGGCGTCTTGATCTGATGGGAGATATCAGAAAGCATCTCTGCCAACTGCCCTTTCTCCCGATGCGCGATGGAGCGCTGCTCGCTGAACAGCACCACCAGCTTATAAATCTCGCTCTCCAGTATCCCAAGCCGGCCTCCCGCGCACTTGCTAAGCTCCGGCAGGGAAAGCTCATCCTGCAGCCGCGTCAGGTACATCGTAAGCTCCGTGATCTGCCTCTCCCTCCTCCACCGGAAAATTACCGACGTCAGAAAGACGCCTGTCACGCAGACACCGAGAATTACGCAAGCTGCCTTCGGCTCTCCGGCCAATATACAGATGATAACGGTTACTCCGATCATTGTCCCCTGAATGATAATCTCCATCTTTGCTCCTATCTTGTCTCTCTAGGTAATCGCGTAACTTAGGTATTAACCGGGGTCATTGTACAGCGTGTATATTCCAACGCAGACACACTTTCGCTCCGAGGTTACCGTAACGGTACATAAGCTGCCAAAATACGGCAGCTAAATACCGACGGTAACCTAAGGTCTGCTTATGGAATATACACGCTGCACAATTCGGCGCTGGCTAATTATAGTTACGCAATTACCTGCCTTATCTTTCTTGCACGACAAAAACCTGCGTCATACCAGCCGATACCCCGTCCCGCGCACGGTCTGGATAAATTCCCCGTCAGCCGTATCGCCGAGTTTCTTACGCAAACGCCTGACATAGACGCTCAGCGTATTGTCATTGACAAAATCCCCGGCTTCGTCCCAGATATGCTCTAAGATCTGCCGTCTCGTCAATATCTGTCCCCGATGGTTTAAAAAGATCAGCAGCAGCTTATACTCCATGGCAGTCAGTACGATTTCCTCCTGCCCAAGCCACACTCTTCCCGTCTGAAGGTTCACCTGATTTTTCCCTACCATCTGGATATTGGCAGAAACCTTCTGCTCCCCTTCCGTCCTCCTGAGGATTGCCTTCATCCGCGCCATCAGCTCCCGGATGCGAAACGGCTTGGCAATATAGTCGTCCGCACCCTGCTCAAGCGCCATCACCGTATTCACCTCATCGTCACAGGCGGTAAGAAACAGCACCGGTAAGCGGCTGCCCTCACGGATCTTCCGACAGAGCTGAAAGCCGTCCCCGTCCGGCAGCATCACATCCAGAAGATAGAACCCGATATCCGTCTCACCTTCTATCACTTTCACCGCCTCCGCCGCTGTCTGGGCCGTCACCACCTGATACCCTTCCTGCATCAGGGCAAACGTAAGCCCCTCTAATATGATACTGTCATCTTCCACTACCAAAACTGTCATATCCTGCTCCTTCTTCTGATGCCTACTCCAGTTTCATAAGCTGAATTTCCCTGACGTTCATCCTGCGGTGCGTAAGTAACGTGAGGATTACCAGCACGCCGCCTGCCAGGACTGCGGAAAGCGCTGTCTCCGCTGTAGGGAAAGGTATCCTGAGATTCCCGAAGATCTGCGTCACTCCTACTCGGATGAAAAGCACCAGAAGCCCTGCGAAGACTGCCGCAAAGAGCATTGCTTTCAGCATGATTCCCAGACACTCAAAGAGCAGCATCCTCTCCATCTGCCTCTTTGTCATACCAACCGAGTAAAGCACCGCAAATTCTTTTGCATTCTCCTCGCTCCACCCCCGGATGGAGTTGAACAGATTCAAAAGGCAGATTACCGATGTAAGCACCACAAAGCACGCCAGCAGGATATCCGCGATCCGCAGCAGAGAGCTTTGCAAATCATCCTGTATCCCCGCCTCGGCGAAGTAAAACCCGGAGTCTTCCCTGCCGTTAAGCTGCTCAAGCCTTTTGACCAGATCTGCCCCTTTTTCATCCACACGGATAAACAGCGCGGGGCTTATCCCGGCAGATGTCCCGTCCTCTCCTCCGATGATACCGGCAATCTTTTTTGCCACATCCGTATTGACAAGCAGCCAGATAAATTGATTGTCATTTCCAAATGTCATAAACTCTGACAAGTCTTTTACCGAGACACACCCGGCGTTCTCCAGCGGAAAGACGACTTTATTTTCTTCCTCATCATAAATCTCCATAGGGATCTCATCCCCCGGCTTAAGATCCGTCATATTTTCAATGGAAAACATCCTGTACTTTTCTGGTGTTCTCTCGGAAATCGTGTACGTGTCCGTAGAGATAGCGCCCTCCTTTACCACAAGCGCCGCCGGGTGGTCGGTATCCAAAAGGCGTTTCGCATCCGCCCCGGACTTTTCCGCGATTTTACGAAGATTTTCCTCATCAACGGCAAGTATGTTTACCACGGAAGTTTCGCTTGGTCTCTCTTTCTTAAATTCCTCATCCGTAAATTCCCTGTGATAGTACAGATTATAGATTTCCTTAAGCGCGTCCCAGTATTCCTCCCCGTACACCGAGTCCGGAACGCCCCCTGCAAACATCCCGTCGCCCCACTCGGAGATTTTCTTCGCTCCGGGATCACTTTGGATTTCTTCCTTCAGCGTCTCATACGCTGGCCCGTACCCGTCAGCACGTAATACATAATCATAACCCTCCGGCAGAATCTCCAGGGTGTTAGTGTTAACCTTAGACTCAGCAATTCCATGGATCGCGCTGGTCCCGTACACCGTAATTACCAGGATGACCATAAATACTGCCGCCGATGTTGATACGGACCTAAGCCTTCTCTTCTGGCGCGTCAGCATATTTCCCGCCAGCATCCCTTCCGCGCCGTACCGCCGGATGATCGACGGCTTCATCGCATACTGCTTAGATTTCTTCTCCACATTTCCCCGGATGCACTCTATCGGGCCGACTTTTCCGATCTTCCTGGCCGGAAGCCATGCGGAGATCAGTACCGTAAGCACACTGACGAGAACGACTGCCGCCAAATTTTCGCCGGATATCCTGACTGTCACCGGATGAGAGCCTGCGATTTCCGAAAGTCCCGTCATCGTGCCGATCAGCGGGGCGAATACGGTCATGGCTGCCCTGATGATGCCGATGCCGGAAAGGATTCCTACAGGAAGCGCAAGCCCTAGCAGGCAGAAGGATTCATAATAGATGCTGCTCCTTTTCTGTCTTCCGGTGGCTCCTACAGAACACAGCATCCCCAGATAACGGCTGCGCTCTTTAAAGGACATGTTGAACACGTTGTAGATCAGCAGCACGGACGCGCCCATGATCAGCGCCACGAACAGCACCGTCATATATTTGATGATCGTATTCAGCGTGGATTGTGAGGAATTGGCGGAAAAGGCAAGTACATAATCATTAAACTCTATCTTCCGCTCCCCGGCGATCTCGCGTAAATCTATCGCATATAATCCCGGCAGGTTTTCCATATCCAAAACCATCGTCAGGTTTACCGTATCTTTGTCCGAATGTTCATCTGTAACTTTTCCCGCACGCGTCCCTTTCTCTTCAAAAGCGGTGATCGCCGTGTACCCGGCAGATCCCGGATCTTCGTAGGCAGGCGTATCGATGATACCGACGATCTTATATTTTTCAGCCATACCTGTGTACGTTTTATTTTCCCGGAAGCTGTCATTCTCCGCGTAATGCGGGAAAGTTTCCGGGACTTCCTTTGTCTCACCGTGTTTTAAAGATATCTGGAAAAAGGGGAAAATCGTCTCCACTTTTTTATCTTTATTAATGCCGGTGATGGAGCGGGTGAAAAACCTGGCATCCACAAAATCACCTACGCTTATCTTCGCGCCGTCCTCAAGCGCGCTCTTGCTTATCACAAGCTCCTGCCCGTTTTTGGGAAACCGCCCTTCCGCCAGTTGGATATTCATCCAGTCAAAGCAAGCAGGCGAGTACGCTTTTACGTTGAGACAGGGACGCAACGGATTGGCCGAACGGGAAAAATCAGTAACTCCGTATCCTTTTGATACAGCGCTCTCTTTGATATAGGAAAGACTCTGTACCTCTTTTCGCTCCTTCTCGGTGACATCGTAGATGCTCACATGCCATTTGCCTTCCTTAAGAGAGGCGATCTCTTCCAGATAACCGACGCCGGTGTCTTTTCCGATAAATACTCCCGTCATCAGGATGACCATAAAGACGATTCCGATAAATGTCACAAAGGTCCGCCCTCTGTTCTGCTTCATATACTGCCTGGTGACATAGAATACGACATTTTTCCTCATCACATGTCGCCTCCCCTCACCCGGATCTGCTCGTCCCTTGTGATCCGGCCGTCCTCGATGCTGATCATCCGGTCTGCCTGCAGCGCGATGCTCTCGTCGTGGGTAATGATAAGGAGCGTCTGCTTCTGGCTGCGGTTGGATCTCTTTAAGAGACGCACGATCTCTTCCCCGTTTTTCCGGTCAAGATTCCCTGTCGGCTCATCTGCCAGAACGATCGCCGGACGGTTATAAAGCGCCCTCCCGATGGACACTCTCTGCTGCTGCCCTCCGGAAAGCTGGCTCGGCAGGTTATTCCGCCTGTCGGTAAGTCCCATCCGCTCTACCACGTCGTCAAGGCGCTCTTTGTCGAACTTCCGCCCGTCAAGGAGATGGGGGAGGATGATATTTTCATCCACATTCAGCACCGGGAGCAGATTATAAAACTGATAGATCAGCCCGATCTGCCTTCTTCTGAATATCGCCAGCTTATTTTCACTCAGCCCGTGGATATCCGTTTTCCCAATAAAGACTTTCCCCTCCGTCGGCCTGTCAACTCCGCCAAGTATATGAAGGAGCGTGGATTTGCCGCTGCCGGAAGGGCCTACGATGGATACGAACTCCCCGGCGCTCACGCAAAATGATATATCGTCCAATGCCTTTACGGCAGTATCCCCTGAGCCGTAGATTTTTGAAAGATGCTCACACCTTAAGATTTCCATATGAATACCTCCTGTATCGTTGATATATCCTATCATACATAAGGTTCATGACACTGCGGTGAACCGGAAGGTGACATTTTTGTCACCATATCATCCAGGTCGGCACAGTATGATCACCTCTTTCAACAGCACCAAAAGCCGTCCTCCTGCAAGCAATCGGCACGGCAGCCTCTTCCGGCTGATTTTTATCTATATATTAGCCTACATTTTCCTCAAGAGCAAGATTGTATTTTAATGCACCGTTTACCAATAGCCTCCTCCATCACTAATCTTTTTCCAAGATAGATTTTTTATCCGGAGCATGTTATACTGAATTATAAATATGAATCTTAACTATGATTTTTTATATCTGTACCGGCAGATAAAGCGATAGAAATTATGGAGGATAATCTTATGGATATTTTGCGGGACACCTATGAAAGCGTCAGCGGAAGAATGTCTCATACCGGCAGCGGGAAGCCGCCGGAAAACATGGCAGAGCATGCTCAGAGCATAGAAGCCGTTATTAACGAAGGGCTTCGCATCGCCCTGATGGAAAAGAACCCGGACCGGTCACTGGAAGTGCAGTTAGAATATCTGGGAAAGGCATTGGACGGAGAGCGAACCTATATCTTTGAACGCAATGCTGCCGGGTGCGATGACAACACCTACGAATGGGTGGCAAGCGGAGTTCAGCCAGAAAAAGAGAATCTGCAAAATCTTCCTCCGGAATTATGCGCGGGCTGGTATCAGAAGTTCAGTATCGGCAAACAGATTGTTTTGAAGAATCTGGAAAATATCCGGCAAAGCGATCCTCTGGTGTATGAGACGCTGAAACGGCAGGATATCCGTTCTGTTGTGGTAGTTCCGCTTTACGATGACGGCAGGATCATCGGTTTTTACGGTGTGGATAATCCTCCTGCAAGATTGCTGGATTACGCATCAAATATGCTGCAGATTGCAGCGTACTTTATCGTCTCATCCATAAGGCAGCGCAATCTGGTCAGGGAACTTAAGAATCGGAGTTACGATGTCCTGAATAGTCTCAATGTGGATTATGTGGGCATTTATCAAGTAAATTTCAATACAGACAAATGTGAAATCTACCGGGAAAAGGAACGGCTGCGGGAAAATCCGGACGTGAATTTCGAGAATAGTTATCAGGAGGCTATGGAGCGGTATATCTCCATGTATGTAGAACCCCTGGATCAGGAGCGCATCCGCGTAATGACAGAAAAAAGCCATGTTCTCGCCGAGCTTAAAACAAAAAAGAAATTTTATGTCCGATATCGGGTGAAGGATAACCCGCAGGGAGTAAAGAATGTTGAACTTCATTTTTCCACAGTAGAAAATGAGAAGGTAGAAAACAGCGCAATCTTCGCGTTCCGGGATGCAAACGCCGTTGTGGAGCAGGAAGAAAAATACAGATTAGAGGCACAGCGGGACATTGAAACCGTTCTGGAAGGAGCAAGAACCGGAATCTGGACTATAGAGCTGGAAGAAAATTGCGCTCCCAGGATGTATGCGGACAGAACGATGCGGATGCTTCTTGGCGTAGGCGAGGATATCGGGCCGGAGGACTGCTATCAAAGCTGGTTTCAGAATATTGATCCGGAATATGTAGATACCGTTCAGGAAGCAGTACAGGAGATACTGGACACAGGACGCGGCGAAGTGGTTTATCCATGGAATCATCCTACATTAGGAAAGATCTATATCCGCTGCGGAGGCATACCGGACAAAAAGTTTCACAAACCCGGCTTCTGTCTGAACGGATACCATCAGGACATTACAGAAACCATGGCAACACGGAAAAAACAGGATCAAGCCATCATGGAGCTTTTGGAAAAAGTAAGGCAGGCAAACTCGGCAAAAAGCGAATTTCTTTCCCATATGTCGCATGATCTGCGCACGCCGATCAATGGAATCCAGGGTATGCTGGCTATTATGGAAAAAAATCAGGGCGACTTGGCAAAGCAGGCAGAATGCAGAGAAAAAATCAATGTGTCGGCAAATCATCTGCTGTCTCTTGTCAATGACGTTCTGGAAGTCAGCAGACTGGAAAGCGGAAGGCTGACTGACGCAGATGAACCGTTTGATCTTTATCAATTAGTGGATGAATGTGTTGCAATGCTTTTTTCCAAAGCAGAGGCTGCCGGCATCCGTCTGGAGAAGAGAGCATTTGATCTGTCACATAGAAAACTGATCGGCAATCCCGGTTACCTTAACCGGATATTGACCAATATCATTGACAACGCCATCAAATATAACCAGCCGGACGGGGCGGTTTTTATCGGTGTAAAAGAACTCTTTTTTAAAGACGGCGTCGCACATTATCAATTTACTGTTGAGGATACTGGAATCGGCATCGGAGAAAAATTCAGAGAACATATTTTCGATCCATTTACCCAGGAACATCAGGATGCAAGGACGGACTATAACGGCACAGGCCTCGGCATGTCCATTGTTAAAAAGCTGGTCGATCATATGGGCGGTACGATTGAATTGGAAAGCCGCTCTGGTAAGGGTACCCTGGTCCGTATCACACTGTCTGTTCAGGCCGACACCGTACAGATACAGACTGCTGCCCAGGATGAGGACAAGTCTGCGGATATTTCCGGAATCCGCGTCCTTTTAGCGGAAGATAACGAGATCAACCGTGAGATCGTGCAGTTTATCCTGGAGGACGCCGGTGCAGCGGTTGTGACCGCCAAAGACGGGCAGACTGCAGTAAATACCTTTTCAGACTCAGAGCTTAGCTCATTTGACTGTATTCTCATGGATCTGATGATGCCGGTCATGAGCGGGCTGGAAGCAGCGCGCACGATCCGCAGCATGGACAGGCCGGATGCCCAAAGCGTGCCCATCATTGCTTTGTCAGCAAATGCATTTGCAGAGGATGTTGCAATGTCGAAAGGCGCCGGAATGGATGCACATTTGTCAAAACCGATAGATATCAACCGGCTGTGCCATACCATGTGCCGGTTGATAAATGATAAATGATGACTTAATATTCTTCCCTGTATAAGACATTTCCGGCTCCGGGATCCTGCAGGACTCCGGAGCCGGACTTTCCCTATCATTAATTCCAGTAAACACTTGAGCTTCTGACAATTATTTTCTCTCCGTTTTCCTCTTTTGAATCTATCTTTACCGTTTCCCACCACTGCGCGCTCCGGTCATCCTCCCGGACTTCCTGAGAATAAGACGCTTTTACATCCAGCATCGGATACCTCTTCATCAGCTCTCCTAATATCCCGATGATCTCCCTCTCACTTACCTGCATCGATACCGCAAGCGATGTATCCGAACATTCCCACTCAAATTCCTTATCCTGGATTTTTTCCGCGAAATAATCTTTCACATGTTCAAAAACAGATGAAGCAGATGAAAGTGAATCTTTGCGGGTATAAATCAAAATATCCATCATATCCTCCCTGGTTATATCAGCATTTATTGCCCTCAGCGGAAAAAGAGCTGCACAGCTCCTTTAGACGCTGAATATCCTGCATTTTTATTATAACTTTTATCCGAATAGATGACAACCTCACAAGGACGAATCCCGCATTACCTAAAAGACACAAAATAATGAGAAAATATGAGAAAAGCATGAAAAACAATAAAATCACCTTGATTTCTTCCCCTTATGTGTTTATACTTTTTGTATTGAAGGATTTCAGATTTTCTCTGGCCATTCGGCCATAAATCCCGGAGAAACAACCGAAAACAATTAAACAACCAAACAAATCAGACAAATGCGGGAAAGTTATTGTATTATGTTTCTGCCGCCTTTATAATAAAAGCAGACCACACATCTCTTTCCTGCGGGAAGGAGACGCTTATGCAAAAAAACGAATTTATTATGAAACCCAAAGTAGATTTCTGCTTTAAGGAACTGATGACAGATGATGAAGTCCGGCGCGGCTTTATCGCCGCCGTCCTGGGTCTCTCGCCCGAAAAGATCAAAAATACTGTACTGCTCCCAACGTTCCTGCGGAAGGAGCACGCTGAGGATAAGTTGGGAATCCTGGATGTGCGGGTACTGCTGGAGGGAAATATCCAGATTGACATTGAGATGCAGGTGATGGCGTTTACATACTGGACGGAGCGCTCTCTGTTCTACTTAAGCAAGATGTACACTGACCAGATCAAAGAAGGCGACAGCTACGATGTCCTGAAAAAATGTATCCACATCGGGATACTGGATTTTAATCTTTTCGGGAGCAAGGAGTTTTACTCCCGATTCCATATCTGGGAGGATTACCGGCGGGAACTGTATTCTGATAAGCTGGAGATACACATCCTGGAACTTCCGAAGCTCAGCCAGTATGATTATCCCAAAACTGCCCTTTTGAACTGGGCAAAGTTCTTTAACGCGGAAACCAGAGAGGAGTTTGAGATGTTTGCAAAATCAGACGATTATGTACAGAAAGCATATGACAAACTGGTAAATATCAGCGCCGACGAAAAAAAGCGGCTGGAATATGAAGAACGGCAAAAAGCCCTCCGCGACCGCTCTATCCTTATCATCAGCGGCAGAGAGCAGGGGATGAAGGAAGGGATGAAACAGGGACGGTCAGAAGGACTCAAGCAGGGACGGATGGAAGGGCTAAAACTCGCCCGGGATATTTTCAGAGCCTACAAGTCCGGCGTTTCCACAGATAAGATTGCGGAGGAATACGGTATCTCTGAGGAACAGGTAAAGGAGATTCTTGGGTAAAAAGATTCATTTCAAAAGAAATTCCTGGAAAATTAATGCCAAATTTTTAAAAGATGTAAAACCCCCGCCGAATAACAGCGGAGGCTT
>CATLEM010000034.1 GCA_949916155.1 uncultured Dorea sp. | reverse complement strand
TCGCCGCTGACCCGGTCTCCTGCTTTCACAGAAGTAACTTTTTCTCCCGTTTTTGCCACAACTCCGGAAAATTCATGTCCCGGAATCAGCGGAGGCGTCACTTCAAAGCATCCGCCATCTCCATTATAAATATGCATATCCGTTCCGCACACTCCGCAATATTTTACCTGGATCATCACTTCATGATCCGCAAGTTCCCTCACCGGAACCTCCTCTACCCGAAGATCATGGACTCCATGATACACTGCTGCTTTCATTCTCATATATTTTTCCTCCGGTTCTTAAGATTTTCCCTCTTTTTAAAAATCCCGGCAAATACTATATTTGCCGGGACTTTTGATTCATCTTTCGAAATATTAGTTCTGCTGTTTCTTATTCTGCATACAGTCAAATCCAACTGCAAGGGCAAGTACAACACCCATAACAATCTTCTGTACATAGGAATTAACATTCATCAGTACCATACCGTTCTTTAACGCGCCGATGATAAATGTACCGGCTACAACGCCTGACATCTTGCCAAGTCCACCTGTGATTGACACGCCACCCAAAACAACGCAGGTGATAACCTCAAACTCGAATCCATCCGTACCGTTAGACGAGTTACCGGATGCGGTACGGGACAGCATGACAATACCAGCAAGTCCTGCGAAAAATCCTGAGATTGCAAATACAAGATACTTGATCCTTCCTACCCGGATACCGGAAAGCTTCGCAGCCTCCACATTACCGCCTACTGCGTAGAAGTAACGTCCGAAATAGGTCTTGTTCAAAATAAAGGAGCCGATGGCAAAGCAGACGATCATGATGATTACCGGAATTGGGATAATCCCTATGTAGCCCTGGCCAATCATCTCAAATCCCTTCGGAAGTCCGCTGATGGGCATACCGCCGCAGATGATAAGCGCCAATCCATAGAACGCTGTCTGCGATGCATAAGTAGCGATAATCGCAGGGATACCAACCGACGATACCATAAAACCATTGAGTACTCCGATAAGCGTCGCTGCAGCAAGGGATATCAGCACTGCTACTACCGGGTTGACTCCCATATTTACCATCATATACGCACAGATAATATTTACAAAAGAAATAATTGTACCTATCGAAAGGTCGATGTCGCCGAGCAGGATGACGAACGTCATACCAATGGACGCAATACCATACATGGATACCTGCCGCAGCAGTGTAAACAGGTTGCTTGGACTGATAAACCTGGAATTAGCAGCCGTGAAGACAATAACCAGCACCAAAAGCACGACCCAGATTGCCTTATCTTTTATTTGATTTACAACTTTATTCTCTTTCATATCACCTTAGACCTCCTCAACATTGGCTGCTGATGCAAACGCCATAATCCTCTCCTGGCTGAACTCTTCTTTGCTGAGTTCCCCGGTCATGTCACCCTCTGCCAGTACTATAATCCGGTCGGACATACCCATCAGTTCCTCCATCTCGGAAGAAATCATCAGAATCGCCTTTCCCTCTTTCTCTACCAAGTCATTCATTAATTTGTATATCTCGTATTTCGCGCCTACATCAATACCTCGCGTAGGTTCATCGAAAATAATCAGCTCTGAATCCGCAGCAAGCCATCTGCCAAGGATTACCTTCTGCTGGTTACCGCCGCTTAAGTTCTTAACAAGCTGGTTGAGAGACGGCGTCTTGATCGCCATATTCTTCTGATATTTTTCAGCAATCTCTCGTTCTTTCTTAGAATCAATGACGCTCAGCGTAGAATTTTTTTCGTATATCGGCATATTGATATTATTCTTAATAGATACGCCCAGCATCGCGCCGTGGCGCTTCCGATCCTCCGGCACAAGTGCCAATCCCAAATCTATCGCTTCTCTCGGGCTCTTTGGATTGATCTCTTTTCCTTTAAAGAAAATCTGTCCGGACTCTTTTTTCGCCGCCCCGAACACAAGCTGCGCAAGCTCTGTACGTCCGGCACCTACAAGCCCCCCCAGACCGAGGATCTCACCTCTGCGGACTTTTAAGGATATATTCTTGTCTCCGTTGCCGGTGACATTTTTAAGTTCCAGGACAACATCGTCTTCCTTGACGCAATCCCCTCTCGACGGGTATGTCTCGGTAAGCTCCCGTCCAACCATAAGCTGGATAAGTTCCTGTGTATGGCTTTCTTTCGTAATCAGTGTCTTCACATATTCTCCGTCGCGCATGACAAGGATCCGGTCGGACAGGCGGTAGAGTTCTTCCAGCCTGTGGGAGATATAGATAATCGAGATTCCTTCGTCCCTGAGCTGTTCCACCACTTCAAACATACTTTCCACTTCCGCGCTTGTAAGAGGTGCCGACGGCTCATCCATGATCAGTATCTGCGCGTTCTGCTGGATTGCCTTCGCAATCTCCACCATCTGCTGATATCCCACCGTCAGGTTCTTCATCAGTGTCTTCGGGTCAATCTTAATGTGCAGCCTGTCAAAGGCCTTCACCGCCTCTTTTTCCATGGCAGCTTTATCTACGACTATACCCTTTCGGATCGGACGTCCTAAAAATAAGTTCTCTGCTGCCGATAATTCTTTTACATTGTTAAATTCCTGATAAATAATCGCAATTCCATTCTCTGCCGCGAGCTGAGGTGTCATGCTTGTAAACTCTTTTCCATTTACAACAATCTTTCCCGAAGTTGGGATAACCGCTCCGGAACAGCATTTGATCAAGGTGGATTTACCGGCTCCATTCTCTCCGATCAACGCCAGGATCTCACCCTTTTTTAATTCAAGCGTAACATCTTTTAACGCAACAACACCCGGGTATTCTTTTCTTATATGCTGTAATTGCAATACATATTCTTCGCTCATAGTCTTCCCCCGTGATTATATTATTTGGAGGCAGCTTTAGACTGCCTCCATCTCTTCATTTACTAGCCGTGTTTCAGACGTTTAGGTCATTCCTTCTAAGATCTTGTCAATATTGCTTGAATCAATCGTCAGGAATGGTCTGTAAACATTCTTGTCCGCCGAGAAATCCTCGCCGTCAAGGATTCTCTTGAACATCTCGAAGCATGCCTGAGCTGTATCTGTATCAGATCCCTCAAAACCAACGATTGTTCTGATTGCCTGATCGCCTGCTTTCAGTCCTTCTAACTGCTCTTTTGTTACGTCTGTTGTAATAACGCCGCAATCCTCCGGAATCTTGCCGGCTCCGCCGTATTTAGCAAGAAGAGCTGTATTGGAACCGATCATAGCGCCGGCGCCTACACCTACCCATACTTTACAATCCGGGTGAGCCTGAAGAACTGTCTCAGCCTTGGACTGAACTTCATTGTTAACAACACCGTCGATCGTAGCTACGATCTCGTAGTTGTCCTGGCAGTTCTCTTTAAGACCTGCTTCGATACCATTCTGTCTCTCTAACAGAACCTGTGTATCCGGCTTACCGATTACGCAAACCTCAGCCTTGTTATCTGCTGTATAATGCTCGTTGATGAAATTTGCAGCCTCTTTACCGATTTCTTTTCCAAGCTCTGTGTTGTCAAGAACCCAGTTAGCTGTTGTGTTCTCCATCGGGTTATCCCAGCACATAACTTTGATGCCTTCTTTCATCGCACGTCCGCACACTTCTTCAACTGCATCTGCGTCATTCGGATGAACCATGATAAAATCGCAGCCTGCTGTGATAAAGTTCTCGATCTGCTCGATCTGCTTGCCAGAGTTCTCCTCGCAGCCAACGATCGTAGCCTCATATCCTTCGTCTTTAAGAATCTTATCAAGCTTGCTCATAACGCCTGCCCAGTAAGCATTCTCATAGTTCTGGATCGTGATACCGATCTTCTTGCCGCCGGATTTTTCCTCTCCGCCTTCATCACTTCCGGAATCGCTTGACGCCGGAGCCTCTGTTGTACATCCTATGAGCATTGATGCTACCATAGCGATGCAAAGAATAGTACCTAACACTTTTTTCTTCATACATTTCTCCTCCTTCTTTAAAATAAGTGTTATTTATTGTATAGCATTTCGCTATAACAAGCTTAATAAATCTTAGAAACAGGTGAACGCTCCGTCTACGACGATATCAGATCCTGTCGTAAATGAACTGGTGTCTCCTGCCAGATATACAAGAACTGACTGAAGCTCTTCCGGCTTTCCAAGCCTTCCCATCGGAGCCATCGCGTTCCACTGTTCGATCAAAGGTTTCAGATGCGGCGCGTTCATGATCAGATCCGTCCCGATATATCCGGGGCTGATACAATTTACACGGACACCGGTCTTCGCCCACTCGATCGCAAGAGACTTCGTCAGCATGATAACACCTGCCTTCGATGCGTTGTATGCACACTGCGGCTGCGGAACATTTACGATATGTCCTGACATGGATGCAGTATTAATGATAGAACCGTATCCCTGCTTCAACATCACACGGCCTGCTGCTGTAGCGCATAAGAATACGCCGTTCAGGTTAATATTGATAACTTTAAGCCACTGCTCATATGTCATCTCTTCCGCCGGTACGTTAAGCGCGATCCCCGCATTGTTGTAACATGCGTCAAGCTTTCCGTATGTCTCTACAACCTTCGCTACCATTGTCTCTACCTGTTCCTGGCTTGTAACGTCGCACTGGATCGCGATCGTTCTGGAACCTGTAGCGTCTGCAATCTCTTTCGCGACTGCCTCGGCCCCCTCAATGTTAATGTCCACGATCGCCACGTCTGCTCCTGCCTCTGCGAATGCCATCGCCGCACACTTGCCGATACCGCTTGCCGCTCCTGTAACATATATGGCTTTTCCGTCCAGTCTCATCTTTTCAATAATTCCCATCTTTTTCGTCTCCTCCTTGTTTTCATCACAAATCAATTTTGCGAGATATTTAATGTAAGACTTTTATAAATGCATTTTATAAATGTTATTGCAATTATACTCCCGTACGCTGTTTTGTTCAAGTCATAATAATTGCCAAAATATTTATTTTATTTTTAGTTATATTGTACAATGTTATTTTTTTATCATTTTAGTCAGCCATATATTCCTGGTTTATCTCTTTGTTTAAAAATTTATTTTTATCTTTATTAAATTGTTTTTTAAAGTATTTTTTTAACTGATTATAGTGTACCATACCAAATGCGATTTTTCAATATATTTTTTTCATTTTCCATATTTTTTTACTATATTTATTTACCTTTCTTTTTGCACAAGTACACAGCTCCCCGAGTGTTATATAATATAGAGAACATGATTTTCCGTAAAAGAAAAAACTTCCCCGGCATAAAACAGAGAAGCTTTTTCCTACATTCATTTTTCCAAAATATCCGCAGTCTCAAATACTCCGTAAGGCGTCTCGACGCTCGTGCAGGGCCACTCTTTTGTCCTGGTAAATGTAAGGGTCCTGTCTTCTTTCAGATAAGTGGTCTCTTCACACTTTGTCCCCTGAATCGTCGGGTTCCATGCGTAAGCCTGCCCTGTCCGAATCCTTTTCTCTATTGCCGGCAGTGCCACATACTCGCGGCATCCGTATCCTGTCGGCCCGCCTTGATGGTGCATCGTCCATTCCTCTCTATAGCCGGCCTCTTCGTATAACTTCCTCACTTTCCCGAAATACTCTGCGTATGTCATGTTGTCTTTCATCATCCGCTGCATACACGCGAAGATATATCTTGTCTTTTCATAACGGCTGCGGATCTCTTCCGGCACAGGAGAAAAATAAACCATCCTTGTAATGCTGATATTCAGCCCGTATTTTTCTCCGCCCAGCACTACCATGAGACTTTTTTCGATCTTTTTATCCGTCGGCATCGGATGGCGGTAGTCAAGGATCCTTTCATCTGCTCCAACCAGCACGCAGTCCGGACTGATCCCATGCTTAAGGCATCTGCATTTCAGCCTGCATGCAGTCTCTTCTTCTGTATCTCCCGGCGCCGCTTCCCTGCATACGCTCTCCACGATCTGCGCGCAGAGCTGTCCGATTTCCTGATAGCGCTCTAATTCCTCTTCTGATAACCGCATACGAAGCTCTATAAGTTCTTCCTGCACATTTTCCGTATTCGCGATCCCTGTATCTGAACCGTACCTCTTTCCTCGGATTAACTGCCGTATATATTTTTCCATGGATTCGTACCACGGCACGAGTATTGCTTCTGCCCCCAGCGGATTCTGTTCTTTCCTCATCCTTGGAAGGTCGCTGCTGTCCGCGATCAGCTGCACCTGCTCCCGCGAGATCACATAATAAGCCACCCCGTTTTCCGTACTGGACAGCACATGATTCTTCGCACCGCCACCAACCCATGCGTAATTATCGCGTCTGCCAAGGATCACCCCGTCGTATCCATGTTTTTCCATCCAGTTTCTGATTCTTTCGACTGCCTTCATCTGCTATTCTCCTGTCGTATCTTTTCCTTCTTACTCCATCTCATGATTTACACAGACCTTGCCTGTCTTTCCTGTGGCAAAAACTTCATATGCTTTATCTGTCTCACGAAGCGGAAAACGGTGCGTGATGATCTGGCTTGGATGAATCTTTTTCCGGTCCAGAAGTTCTACCAGCTTTTCCATATTGCCTACAGAAGTAACCCAGGAACCGTGAAGGGTCAGGTTCTTATGGAGAAGAAGCGGGCTTGGCTCAAACGTAACGGTTCCCTGTTCTCCAAGATAAACGACATTTCCCCACATCTTCGCCGCTTCTAAACATCTGTGGCGTCCGATACTGCTGCCCGAACAATCAACGGCAACCTCCACGCCCTTTTGATCCGTAGTTCCCATGATCTTCTCTATTACATTGTCATCACCCTTAAACACCAGATCGGCGCCGATCTTTTCCGCCATAGCCATGCGTTCTTCAGAGATATCCACGCCAATCGTTATCGCTCCGAGCGCTTTGGCAAGAATCAACGCCGCCTGTCCCACCGGCCCGAGCCCCATGACAAGCACGCGGTCATTGCCTGATACATTCGCCCTTAAAAGTCCCTGATAAGCCGTCCCGAATCCGCAGGCGATCATAGCGCCGTCCTCATAAGTCAGAAAATCCGGAAGATGGATACAGGTACTTGTATCCGCCACCATATACTCCGCCAGCGCGCCGTCTCTCTGCCATCCGTAGGCCCTGCGCTCCGGCTGCTGGCAGTTGATAAAGAAGCCTTTGCGGCATTCGTCGCAGTATCCGCAGCCCTGGATATGATATACAACGACCCTGTCGCCCACTTTAAAATCATCTACCCTTTCTCCGACGGCAACAACTTGGCCGCTCGGCTCATGACCCGCGATCACATCATCGTATCTTGCTCCGCCCGTCTTGTCCGTATGCTCGTAATAGATGTATTTTAAGTCGCTTCCGCACAGGCTTGCCGCCTTCATCTTAAGCAGGACCTGCCCCGGTCCCGGCGACGGCACATCCACTTCGACCGCCTGCACCTTCGCGCCGCCGGGCAGCTTCATTCCAAGCATCTTTTTTGGCAATTTGATTTCCATAGTATTTTCCTCCTTTTTGAAAAATGGATAATATCTACACATTTCGTTACTCAGAGTATAGCATGTCCTTTCTCTTTTCTAAATTCCATATCTTCTCTTTTGATGGATTATTTTACTCACAATAAAAATAATCTCCGTTTTTATAATCCCGCGGCGGCATCCCCACGGCTTTCTTAAATATTCTTGAAAAATAATACTGATCTTCGTATCCGAGCCGTGCGCATATCTCGTAGATATACAGATCTGTAGACTTTAAAAGCTTACACGCCTCCTTCATCTTAAGATGGATAAAAAACTCTACGGGCGCCCTGCCTGTCTGCGCCTTAAAAATAGTGTTCAGATAACTCTTTGACAACTTCACCTCATCGGCAATCTGCTGAAGCGAAAGATTTTTCTCAAGATTCTGGTACATGAACCGGATCACCATCGTCACATGCCGGTCCTGCATTGTACTCTCATCAATTTTCTCCCGGAAATAAATCTCAGACAAGATAAGCTGCAGCACCTGGGAGATATAGATAAAATTCCCGAGTGTATAATTCTTCTCCAGCACGCAAAACAACAGATTAAACAGTACCATCATCCGGTTATCACTATGCCTGGAATGTATATGGACAAGCCGTTTCTCTTCCAGAGGGAAATATTTCACATTCTCCCCCTTAAAATGTACCCACAAGATACTCCATGGCTCTTTCTCGTCCGCATAGTATCTGTGTTTCGCCCCTCTGGGGATGCAAAACGCATCCGACTGCCCGATAAAAATTTTTTGTCCATCCACTTCTATGATCCCTTTTCCGTCGGTGCAGTAGATCAGAATATACTGATCCGCCCCTTCTTCCCGTTCTTTATAATGGGAACGGGCTCTGGGGAAAAATCCCACATCCGTCAGATAAGCCGCCTTTATCAGCGGATGCCCCATATATTCTGCAAATGATTCCGTCGGAACAATCATATATTTTTCGTCCTTAAACCCTTCTGCTTTCCCGCATATATCCTCCATAAAAGACACCTCCGCGCTCGCGTTTCTTTTACATTCAATATACCACCCCTAAAGAATATCGTCCATCTTTTTATGTTATATGCCATTCCCTGTACAAGACCGGTATGATATCCTTGATTCAGGAACCAAATAACAGGTTAAATAACATATTCAGCCAGACTCCCGCCTCAGACGGGAATAATGAAAGGAGATCAGCATATGAACCAAGTACATGTATGGGAAGAACATATCACCATCCCAACCTACAAACCCGCCGATGCGGAAAAAGCGCCCCTCTTCCTGGAAAACAGGGCGTATCAGGGAAGCACCGGAAAAGTATATCCTCTTCCGGTAACTGAAAAAATATCCGACACAAAAGAGGACGTAAATTACCGTGCCATATATCTTGAGAATGATTATCTGTTGGTTATGATCCTGCCTGAACTTGGCGGAAGGATACAGCGTATGCTCGATAAAACAAATAATTATGACGCAGTATATTATAACCATGTCATAAAACCTGCCCTTGTGGGCCTTACCGGCCCGTGGATCTCCGGCGGGATCGAGTTCAACTGGCCTCAGCACCACCGCCCTTCCACCTATTCTCCAGTTGACTGCTGCTGGCAGGAGAATGAGGACGGCTCTTCTACCGTGTTCGCCAGCGAGATTGACAAGATGTACGGGACAAAAGGGATGGCTGCCTTTACTCTCTATCCGGACAAAGCATATCTTGAAATCAAAGGCCAGCTCTACAACCGGACGGACACCCCTCAGACTTTCCTGTGGTGGGCGAATCCGGCAGTTCCGGTAAATAACTATACTTATTCTGTATTTCCGCCGGATGTACGGGCGGTGATGGATCACGGAAAACGCGCCGTATCTACATTCCCCATTGCAACCGGAGAATATTACAAATACGACTATTCCGAAGGCATCGATATCTCCTGCTACCGGAATGTCAAAGTTCCCACTTCCTATATGGCCGCCCATTCCGATTATGATTTTATCGGCAATTTTGATGAAAAGGAAGATGCGGGTCTTCTCCATGTAGCCGACCACCATATCTCACCCGGAAAGAAACAGTGGACATGGGGCAACAGTGATTTCGGCCAGGCATGGGATAAGAACCTCACGGATGCAGACGGCCCGTATATCGAACTGATGACCGGCGTCTACACTGACAACCAGCCTGATTTTACATGGCTTAAACCTTATGAAGAAAAGACCTTCACCCAGTACTTCATGCCCTATAAACACGCCGGGCGCATAAAAAATGCCTCAAAGGACGCCGCTGTCAATCTGGAACTTTCCGGAAACAAATGCCGTCTCAAAATCTATGCATCCGGAATATTTGACCAGTCGGTCATTAAACTTACCAAAAACAGCGAGATACTCTTCACCGACCGCGCGGATCTTTCCCCTGAGGAAGCTTATGATGCCGTATTCGACATTTCTTCCGATACACTGGCCGGCTGTACGGTATCCGTCACGGACTGCTGCGGCAATCTTCTGGTTTCCTACACAGAAGCTAAAAAAGAGCTTGAGCCGACGCCGGAGCCTGCTAAAGCGCTGCCCGCTCCGTCTGAATTAAAATCTACAGAAGAGCTTTATCTTGCCGCGCTGCATCTGGAGCAGTACCGCCACGCGACATTCTCTCCCGACGATTATTATCTGGAGGGATTAAAAAGAGATCCGGGCGATATCCGCCTGAACAACGGATACGGGCTTTTGCAGTACCGCCGCGGGAATTTTGAAGAGAGCGTAAAGCATTTTAACAAAGCTATTGAAAAGCAGACCTGGAAGAATCCCAATCCGTACTACGGAGAGTGTTACTATAACCTCGGCCTTGCCCTTGTCATGCTTGGAAGGGATGACGAAGCTTATGATGCGTTCTACAAAGCAACCTGGAGCTACGAGACGCAGAGCGGAGGCTTTCTCTGGCTTTCCTGCCTGTCCTGCAGACGTAAGGATTATAAAGCGGCGCTGGATTTTATCAATCAGTCTTTGATCCGCAACTGGCACAATATGAGAGCCCGGACGCTAAAAGCCTCTATTCTCAGATTACTCGGGAAAGATGTGAAAGACTTTCTTTCCGAAAGCCAGTGTATCGACCCGCTAGATATGGGAATCCGTTATGAGTCCGCTCTCTCCTCAGGAAACCTTTCAGAATGGAAGCGCACCATGAGAGAGCCTTCGCACAACTATCTGGAGCTGTCCCTGGATTACATAAAGGCCGGTCTTTATGATGATGCATTGCACATCTTGTCGGCGTGTACGGATGATTCTCCGATGATCCATTATTATCAGGGTTATATATATGAACGGAAAAAAGAAAGCCAAAAAGCTGCCGGACTGTATCACATGGGTGAAACTTGCGATTACGCGTACTGTTTCCCGAACCGGACCGAAGAGATCCCCATTCTGGAAAGTGTGATCCGGCTGCTAGACAACGCGCCGCGCGCCCGTTACTATCTGGGATGTCTGCTTTATGACAAAAAACAGAGTTTTACCGCGATCTCCCACTGGGAAGCCGCCGCGGCAGATGAGCCGGAATTCGCGATGGTTCACCGGAATCTTGCCATTGCTTACTACAATAAACAGAAGGATACAAAAAAAGCGCTTGCCTCCATGCAGAAAGCTCTTGCACTCAATCCGAAAGACTCCCGCTTCCTGCTGGAATACGACCAGTTATGCTCCAAAGCCGGATACTCCGTAAAGGAACGTCTCGCGCTGTTGGAAAAGAACGAAAGCCTTGTAAAAGAACGGGATGCCTTATATATTGAATACATCACGCTTCTCAATGATTCCGGACAATATGATAAAGCTCTTGACTGCCTGACGGCGCACCGTTTCCATCCCTGGGAAGGCGGCGAAGGGAAAGTCAGCACCCAGTACCGCTATGCCCTGATACAAAAGGCTCTCTCTCTTCGGGATGAGAAACACTTTAATGAAGCCATAACGCTTCTCACACAGTCCAAAACATACCCGGATAATCTCGGCGAAGGGAAACTGCCCAATGTCCAGGACAATATTGCCGATTATTACCTTGGACTCATCTATGAAGCAGCAGAAGACAAAGAAAAAGCAGCAGAATATTTCCGGAAAGCTTCCGTCGGCCTTGATGAACCGGGCAGCGTCCTCTACTATAACGACCAGCCGTCCGATACGATCCTTTATCAGGGTCTTGCCAATGAAAAGCTCGGGAATACCGCTGCCGCCCGCAAATGTTTCCACCAGCTTCTGTCATTTGGGAAAAAACACATATTCGATAATGTAAGCTATGACTACTTCGCCGTATCACTGCCTGAGATCGAGGTATTTCCGACCAGGATCAAAGACAGAAACGACGTCTACTGCCGCTATCTGATCGCCCTTGGATACCTTGGCCTTAAAGATTACGGCAAAGCATCCGGGATACTTGAGGAACTGCTCCTTACCGTTCCGGATTATCAGGGAGCAATCCGGCATTTAGCGATGTTAGAATCCGTGATGTCAGAATCTCTGTAAACCATCTTGGCAGTTACAGACATCGGTGCTATAATAAAACCATATATATAAAACGCTTTTATAAAGGAGGTTCGATTATGAAACACGGTATTTACTACGCATATTGGGAAAGGGAATGGGCTGCCGATTACGAATATTACGCAGAAAAGGCGGCAAGGCTCGGCTTTGATATCCTGGAAGTAGGCGCGGCGCCGCTCCCGGATTATACTCCTGACCAGATCAGATCCTTAAGAAGCTGCGCTGAGAGAAACGAAATTCAGCTTACCGCAGGCTACGGCCCCACCTTCGATCACAACATGGGGTCTTCTGATCCGGCTGTCGTAAAGAGCGCTCTTGAATGGTACAAGCGTCTGTTCGATGTGATGGCGCAGCTTGACATCCATCTGATCGGCGGCGCCCTCTATTCCTACTGGCCGGTAAATTTTGATAACGCAGATAAGCCTGATGACTGGAAGCGGAGCGTAGAGGGCATGCAGACACTCGCCCCTGTCGCAAAGCAGTATGGCATTACTATGGGAATGGAAGTACTGAACCGGTTCGAAAGCCACATTCTCAATACGGCAGAAGAAGGCGTCGCGTTTGTAAAAGAAGTTGCACAGGATAATGTAAAGGTAATGTTAGACACCTTCCATATGAATATCGAAGAGACAAGTATCGGCGAGGCCATCCGTACTGCCGGAAGCCTCCTCGGACATTTCCATACAGGAGAATGTAACCGCATGGTACCGGGCAAAGGCCGCACTCCGTGGCGCGAGATCGGTGAAGCTCTCCGCGACATCCAGTATGACGGAACCGTTGTTATGGAGCCGTTTGTAGCCATGGGCGGGCAAGTAGGAAGAGACATCCACATATGGCACGATTTAAGCCGCGGCGCTACAGAAGCACAGCTTGACAAAGACGCGCAGGATGCCGTTACTTTCCAGCGCTATATGCTTGATTGGAAATAGAACCGTCCTTTACATAGTTTTCAAACAAAAATACAAAATAAAAAACCGGAGCTGCTTTTATACATGCTCCGGTTTTTTTCTACTCTTCTGTAATGCGGATAACCGCCTTTACAATATCCGCTTTGTTGTTCACGCTGTAGTCCATAGCCTTCTGCGCTTCATCCAGCGAAAATACATCTGTAACGATTCCTTTTAAATTCACCTTACCCGCTGCCACTGCTTCGATCGCCATCGGATAGATATGACGGTAACGGAATACTGTCTTGAAGGTCAGCTCTTTATCAAGAACCAGACTCATCGGAAGCGTCATCTCTCCGCTCTTGCTGTAACCTACCAGTACGATCGTGGAACCTTTCTTCGTCATATGGATCGTCTGCACTGTCGTAAATTCTGTGCCGGCTGTCTCTATCGCAAGATCGCAGCCTTTTCCATCCGTAAGCCGCAGCACTTCCTCCACTGCATTTTTCTCTTTTCCGTTGATCACTCCGTCAGCTCCTAATTCCAGCGCTTTCTCCAGACGTTTTTCCATAATGTCTACTACATATACTTTCGATACGCCCATAGCCTTTAACGCCATCATGGTCACCAGCCCGATACAGCCTGCGCCCATAACAACAGCCGTCTGCCCGGCTCTTGCGCCTCCCTGCATAGCCGCATGGAATCCCACTGCCAAAGGCTCGATGAGCGCGCCTTCCATCGTACTTACGTTGTCCGGCAGCTTAAAGCACAGATCTGCCTCATGGGCTACATACTCCTGAAATACTCCGTCCACCGGCGGCGTCGCGAAAAAGATCACATCCGGGCAGAGATTATAGCGACCTGTCTTGCAGAACTCACAGTGTCCGCATGTCTTTCCCGGCTCTAACGCCACTCTGTCGCCGACTTTCAAATGCTTAACATCTTTTCCTACTTCAACTACTGTGCCCCCCGGCTCATGTCCAAGGACAAAGGGCGGCTCTACCACATAATCTCCGATCGCGCCTGTCTCATAATAATGCAGATCACTTCCGCAGATTCCCACATACTCTAATTTCACCAGCACTTCATTATCCTTTGCCTTCGGAATCTCTCTTTCTTCAAATCCCATCTTGCCGATTCCAAGCATGACTGCTGTTTTCATCATTCCTTCCACGTATACTTCCTCCTTTTTACGACACTTTATTAAAAACTTTTATTATGTATTTATCTTATTGTTTAGAGATAGTTTTGTCAATAGAAACCGTTAATTTTTATTTGATTTCGTCAATATTTCCAATTTTCTTTATCATTTTTTAGTAAAAAATACTATACTCATTTTTCGGCCAGCCGGAATCAATGCGTTCTGTCAACTCATCAAAAGATTTCAGGCCGCTTAAAGTATCGTACTCCGTAATGCAAGAAGCGCCCGCGGCAGCGGCAAACTGAAGGCAGCGTTCATGCGAGAAACCTTCAATTGCTGCTTTTAAAAATGCCGCTATGCTTGTGTCGCCTGCGCCTGTGCCGGATAAGATCCTGTCCGGTACATAGCTTTTTTCAAATGCCCGAATATCCCCCCACCCCTCAAACTGAGGATCGATCCGGGCCATGGCCTGCGGCGGGGCGGTACGCAGATACATGCCTAAAGCGCCGCACTTGATAAGAACACACTTTGCTCCCCACTCAATAAGCGTATCAGCCAAAGGCGCCACATCCTTACGAATATCAAGCACCGACGTAATATCGGCCCCTTTTGCGCGGACATTCCATTCATGGTAAATGGACTGATCCATCATATATCCAAGCTCTTCGATACTGGGTACGAAAAAATCAACATACGGAAGAATACTTCGGATAATTTTTTTCCAGTCCTGCGCGGCGGTCTCGGAACCGTCTTCTACGGCGGCCATATCAAGAGAGGTAGTCAGTCCTGCTTTTTTTACATTTTGGAAGATTTTTACCAGCTCTGCGCCGCCGTCCAGATACATCCTTCTCATAAGAGGCGGATATCCAAAATGAAAATGTCCTGCCTTCGCAATCAGGCCATAGTCAAGATCATCCGAGCAAAATGTGGCGTTCGTCCCCATATGGTGGAGAAAGATACGGTCTATGCCCGGAGGCGCAAGCGCCATGGTATATGAAGTGCTTTCTCCGTCTGCAAGGATCAGGTTCTGATCAGCCCCATATTCCCGAAAAGTACTTTTAATGATGTCCCCAAACCCATCATCAGCAATCTTTCCCAGCAGAATAACGTCGCTTCCGAATTTTTTGAGCGCCAGGCCGGTGTTGGCAACCGCGCCGCCTACGCTGATGGTGGCGCTTCCTATATTGAGCAGTTTACCGGGCTTTAGGATATCGCTGATATTTTCGGATTTCTGATTCGGCAGGAATCCGGGAGTGATATCAACACAGAGGTGGCCTGCAACAGCAATTTTTTTATTTTTCATTCTGCATATGTCCTTTCCGTATAAAACTTCGTTATTTATCACTTATTATATTGCAGCCGAGCCGAAAATACAATATAATTTATAAAAGTGTTTTAACAAAGGAAGGTGGAAATTGAGATGTTAGTGACAATGAAAAGAGTGTTGGAGTATGCAGAGGCTTACGGGCAGGCTATAGGTGCATTTAATGCATGTACGCTGGAAGGGCTGCAGGCGATACTGGAAGCGGCAGAAGAATTGAGACAGCCGGTCATTATCCAGTTTGCCAAAGTACATGAAGCGTATATTTCCCTGGATGTAATAGGACCCATTATGGTGATGATGGCAGAACAGGCAGAGGTACCGGTATGCGTTCATCTTGATCACGGCGAGGAGCTTGGATATCTTAAAAAAGCTCTTGAACTGGGCTTTTCATCTGTTATGTACGACGGCTCTATGCTGGATTTCGAAAAAAATGCTGCCAACACACAGATGGCTGTAGAGACAGCGGCTGCATACGGCGCTTCCGTAGAAGCAGAATTAGGAGCCATGGGAGCGAACGGCGCAGCCAACGAATCCGGATATACCGACCCTGACGGAGCAGCAAGATTTGTAAAGCTCACAAAAGCAGATGCCCTGGCCTGTTCCTTCGGAACGATACACGGACTTTATGTATCAGAACCAAAGCTTGACTTTGAACGCATAGCACAGATTCGTCAAAAAGCAGGAATTCCGGTTGTCATGCACGGCGGCTCCGGAGTCAGCGAAGCGGACTTTAAAGAGTGCATTAAGCGAGGAGTGCGAAAGATCAACTACTATACATATGCTGCAAAAGCAGCAGGTATGGCAGTAAAAGAAAGCTGCCTTCAGTCGAAAGAAGAGATTGTCTATTTCCACGATCTAGCGGTTCGCGGCAGAGAAGCGATGAAAAAAGATGTGATGGCGGCAATGAAAGTATTTGCGGGAATAGAATAAAAGCTACTGAAAAAGGCGTTCGTGCTGCAGCTTTTACTCTGCGGCATAACGCCTGATTTTTTGATCTGGACATTCTTCACATCCACACTGATACATCATTCATACAAAGCTGTACTAAATCTTTTCCACAAACAGTTCGATCACTCTCAATGCCGCTCCCAGAGCCGCCGCTCCGATCTTGTAATTACAGCTTTTAACAAATGTACTTTCCTCCGTAAAAGTACTTCTCTCTGATACTTTTTCCCAGATCCCCTGCATATGGGGTTCCACATAGCTGCCTACATACCCGCCAAGTATGATATCACAGTCCAGGATCATATGGATATTATTGAGCGCTATAGCGAGGTAATCCGTGTACTTATCCCAAATCTTGCCGATCTCTTTGTCTCCCTGCCCAAGCTTTACAAAAAACTGCTCAAGCTTCCCTCCTGTAACATCAGACAGATAGGAAGCCCTGCAATAAGCGTCCAGACACCCGGACTTTCCGCAATAGCACAAATCCCCGTCGGGTACGACAGTCATATGTCCGACCTCTCCGCAACGAAATCCCTTTCCCTGTATCAGTTCATGGTGATAAAAGATTGAGCCGCCCACAGTATTGCTCAGGGAGATATAGAAAAACCGCTCCATACTTTCCGAACGGATCCCCTCCGCATAAGCCCCTGCATTTGCATCATTCAGAAAATAACACGGATAGTTGAAATAACGGCTCACCGCTGAGAAAGGTACGGAATCTACCCCAAGTATGTGGGAATGGACGATCATTTCCCTGTCCAGATCCACAATACCCGGAAAAGAAATCCCGATACCCAAGATCTTTTCCCTGTCTGCCGATGCTTCATCAAGAAACTCTTCTAACCTTTCATTGACCGTATGATAATAAGAAGGATCATCCGCAAAGGGCAAAAAACAGCGGTTATACTTTAAGATCTCCCCGGTAAGATTCGTCAGCAGAAGCCCTATATGGTGTTTCGTAATGTCAAGCCCCGCCGCCAGCTTCACATTCGCCGCCACAGACAGCGCCTTCGCCCTTCTTCCGCCTGTGGACTCAAGCTCTCCTGTCTCTTCTATAAGGCCACGTTCAATAAGCTCTTTTGTATTCTGCGTCACTGTAGGAAGACTCATCTTTACCGCATAGGCAATATCCGGGTTCGACACCACGCCATGTCTGCATATGTAACGAAAGATGTAATTCCTGTTGTTCTTTTTCACTTCGATATTGGTTGACTGTTTTTTCATCCCATACCTCTTAACTTAATTAAAGTATTTTTTTTAGTGTAACATTCTATGATACAAAACGCAAGCGGCCATACATCTTTTTACTACTGTTTGCTACTTCTCATACAAAAACCTGATATATTCATAAATCTCAGCAAAGTCCACCCCGCACTCCCCGTCGAATA
>CATLEM010000033.1 GCA_949916155.1 uncultured Dorea sp. | reverse complement strand
TGCGAATGTAAATACAGTAGGCTATAAATCGAAAAGTTCTGTATTTATGGATCTGATGTACTATAATATGCATAGTCAGGACAGAGTTACAACAGGAACAGGGGTTCGTCTGCAGCATACGAACACAGATTATTCTTCAAACGGCGTTACGGCGGCGGCAGAGGGCGGCCACAATTTTGCAATTGTGGACCAGGACGGTTTCTTTATGCTCCGCAATCAGGTCACTAATGAGATCACTTACACACGGGCGGGTAATTTCTCTGTATCTTTGCATAATGACGGATATTTTTATCTGCTTAGCGATGCGCAGAAATATGTCCTTGACGGATACGGGAATCCGATCCGTTATATCAATGGGGAACTGACCGGCCAGCCGGGGGTTTTCACATTTGCCAATACCAATGGTATGCTCTCCGTCGGTTCGACAGAGTTCAGTCCGGTGCCCAAGAACGGTAATCCTATCCTCGTACCCGGCGCTAATGTGATGGATGGTTATCTGGAACTTTCGAACACGGATATGGCACAGGAGATGTCGGATACGGTTGTGGCCTCAAGGGCATATACTTATGCACTTAAGATGGTGCAGACATCAGACGAAATAGAGCAGACGATCAACGGCCTGCGTTCATAGCGGAAAGATGAAAAGAGAGGTGGTGCAGTAGTATGAAATTTACGCGTTACGAAGACATGGACGATACCGCAAAAGATATGATGCGGGAGATCGGCAGTATCGGAACGGGCAATGCAGCCACGGCGCTGTCCAGCCTGTTGAAGATAGGGGTCGAGATGACAGTCCCGAATGTAGAGATACTGGGATTTAATGAAGCGGTGGATCTTCTCGGACATCCGGAAGATATGGTGTCCGGAGTGCTGGTGGAGATGACCGGCGATGTCAGCGGAGTTATGCTGTTTCTGATGAAGATGGATTTTATTAATGAAGTTTTGGGATGCGTTCTTCAGGAACGGATCGATGGATATGAGCAAATGGGTGAAATGGAAGTTTCAGCGGCGACCGAAGTGGGGAATATCATTATTTCCTCATACATACTCTCTTTGTCAAAACTGGCTGATATGGAAATTTCTTTATCTGTACCGGCCTTTTCGGTGAATATGCTTGGCGGGATCATGACTGTCCCGATGGCAGAATTTGGATATGTGTCTGATAAGCTGATGATGATCACGGGGAAATGCATCATCGGAGGAAGGAATGTAGACAGCAACCTGCTGATGCTTCCGGATATTCAGTCTTTAAATTATCTGATGGATAGGCTGGTGACACCGTATGAATAAAGAAATAAAAGTTGGAATAGCAGATATGAAGATTACCAGGAGAGAGGGAGTGCTTATCACATACGCGCTTGGCTCTTGTATCGGTATCAGCCTGTATGATCCGGCAATAAAGCTTGCTGCGCTGCTTCATATTATGTTGCCGGAAGCCGGCAATATGTCCGACATGAATGTCTTTAAGTTTGCAGATACGGGGATACAGGAGATGCTGCGGAAGATGGCGGCTTTTGGAGGAGTGAAAAGACGTTATCAGTGTAAGATCGCAGGGGGCGCTAAGATGTTCGATATGAAAAGCGCCGGCGGAATCGGTAATATTGGGGAGAGAAACATCAGAAGTGTGGAAGCAATCATGAGAGCGGAACAGATTAGGATTCTGAAAAAGGACGTGGGACTTAACTACGCAAGGACAATGCTGATTGACGCGGAGGACGGAGCTGTCAAGATCCGTACCGCGGGCCGTTCCGAAATCATTCTTTAAGGCTTTTGCGGTTTAGAAAGAGGGAATTTCTGCCGATATTAAATATAGATTATATAAGAGAAGGGATGGCATATTATGGCGAATACAGAGATACTTTTGGAATCTGGAACGAATGAAATAGAGATCATGGAATTTATGATTTACGGCGAATTATATGGTATTAATGTGGCGAAGGTAAAGGAGATTATGATGTCGGATAAAGTAAAGCCGATGCCGCATGCCCACTCATCGGTAGAAGGGATTTTTAAACCGCGTGATACGATGCTTACAGTAGTGGATCTTCCGTTTTATCTGACAGGACAGAAGACTGAAAAGCAGTCCAGGGATCTGTTTGTCATCACTAATTTTAATAAGATGAATATTGCGTTCCGTGTTCAGTCCGTAGTCGGTATCCAGAGGATCTCCTGGAATGATATCCAGAAGCCGGATAAGACGCTGAACAAGGGCGAGGAAGGTGTTGCAACGGGAATCGCCCAATGTGGTACGGAGTTGGTTACTATACTCGACTTTGAAAAGATTGTGGCGGAGATCGCTCCGGAGACCAGTATCCAGCTCGGCGAGATAGATGCATTAGGACAGCGCCCCAAGAGCGAAGACAGGATCATCTGTGTGGAGGATTCGATTCTTTTGGCGAAACTTATCGAGAGAGCGCTGCGTCAGGCGGGTTATGTGAATCTTGTGCAGTTCAATAACGGGCAGGAAGCATGGAATTATCTTCATGCGATCAAGGATTCTGAACCGGAAGATCTGCGGGAGCAGGCGGCGCTTATCATTACTGATATAGAGATGCCGAAGATGGACGGGCACAGGCTCACAAAGCTTGTTAAGTCCGATAGTAATCTGAAGCAGATTCCGCTCATTATTTTCTCTTCGTTGATCAGCCCGGAGATGGAGATAAAGGGTAAGGAGATCGGAGCAGATGAACAGCTTTCTAAGCCCGAGATCGGTCATCTTGTAACTGTTATGGACGAATTGTTGACTAGGTGGGATGCGTAATGGATAGATGTGTGGTAAGACAGGCAATTAAAGAAAAACAGACAGGAAAGATCATTGGGTATGAACTGGTCTTTCAGGGCGGAAAGGACAGCATGTATAACAGCAGCGAAGCCTCTGCAGCGGATACCATCTCAGATTTTCTGGTAGCCAACAGTGCAAAGATCGTCAATGACGGGCTGATGTTTGTGACATTTACGCCGTCTTTGCTTCTTAGGAATACTCCGAAGATGTTTGGGAAGGATAAAGTTATCATCCAGATTGAGGATACAGTGATCATCCATCCGCTGGCGATGCCGCTGATTAAAAAATACTGTGAGGCAGGATACCGTTTTGCGATAAACGATTTCCAGTTCACACCGAAGTACTTCAGTATGCTGGATCACGCTGCGTATATCCGCATTAATATGACTGGATATGAGAGCAGTTCGCAAAAGCAGCGTACAGTGATGAATATCATTGAGATGGCAAAGGGCTTCGGCAGACAGTGTATCGCTACGGAGGTTAATTCAAAAGAGCTTTATGAAGCGGCGATGAAGCTGGATATCGATTATCTGGAAGGAAGCTATATGGCGAACACGATGGTTTCCAAGGTTGACAAGGTCGAATATATGCAGGGGAACTTCTTCCAGCTTGTGATCGCAGTATCCAAGGATGAGCCTGATTTTGTCGAGGTGGAGGAGATTATCAGCCGTGACGCAGGTCTTACCTATGCGCTGCTCAGACTTGTCAATTCCGCGTACTTTGCGTTGCGTACAAGGACGGCGTCGATTCGCCAGGCGCTGATCACGCTTGGAATCGGACAGCTCAGACACTGGGTATATATGCTGAGCTTCGACCAGGATAAGAGCGAGGGGTCGGAAGAGATCTTAAAGATATCTTTCCTGCGTGCGAAGCTGGCATCGGAACTGGTAAAGAGAACGTCAGAGTGTAATATCTCTTCCAACGATGCGTATATGATGGGGATGTTCTCAACACTGGATTATATGGTAGACGCTCCGTTGTCGGAGCTGCTTGAAGAGATACCGGTGTTGGATGAGATCAAGGCGGCTCTGCTTGATGGAAGCGGAACTGCAGGTACGCTGCAAAAGCTTGTGATCGCTTATGAGAACGCAGACTGGAAAGGATGCAAAACTTATGCAGAGAATCTTGGTATCTCCAGTGCGGGACTGGCACAGATCTATGTGGACTGTGCGGAGGAGGTCAACGGTATCTGGCACAGTCTGATGACGGATATGGACCGGCCGCAGGAAGTAGAGAAATTGGAAGAAGAAGTGTTATAATAATGATATAACTTGGATAAGCTGACAAAGGCGAAGTGTCCCTGTCAGCTTATGTCATAGATGGAGGAATAGGAAAAGTGGCACATACTATTGTATTGACAAACCAGAAAGGCGGAGTCGGCAAGACAACTACATCTGCCGCTCTTGCCGCAGGCCTGGCAAGAAGAGGATATAAAGTACTGGCTGTAGACATGGATCCGCAGGGGAATCTGGGCTTCAGCCTTGGGGTGGATATTGACAAAGGACCGACAATCTATGAAGGGCTTAAAGGGGATGCCACTGTCTATGAGATTATCCATCGTATCAGTGATATTGACATTATCCAGTCCAACATACTTTTAAGCAGTGCAGAAGCAACGCTGAGGACAGATAACAGGGAACTGCTGCTTAAAAAACTCCTGGAGCCGGTGGAAAGGTTATATGATTATATCATCATCGATACACCGCCTGCATTTAATATACTGACGCTCAACGGATACAGTGCGGCGAATTATCTGGTCATCCCCATGTCAGCCGAGATACTCAGTCTGGTAGGGCTGGTGCAGCTTAAGGAGACCTATGAGACAGTCCGTCAGTCAGTGAACCCGAATCTTAAGATCATGGGGATCATTCTCACAAAATATGAAAAGAGGCGCAAGCTTTCCAGGGATGTACTTGAGATGGCGGGAACTGTAGCAGGACAGCTTAATACATCAGTATTCAGCGCGGTGATACGCAGCGGCGTGGCGGCGGCGGAAGCGCCTGCCCACGGGATGAATATATTCGAATATTCGCCGAGATCCGCTCCGGCGAAGGATTACGGGGCATTTATAGATGAGATTCTGCTGATGGTTAAGGAGGATGAAGAAAATGGCAAGAAAGACGAATAAGACAGATCATGTGCTGGGACTCCTGGCAGGAAAGAACGAAGAACTGCCGGAAGCAGCCAATCATAAAGAAGCAGGCACAGGGAAATCCGGTAAAGCAGCAAGCTCTAACGTGCAGGTGGTTGCGAATCAGAATGAGGATGAGACGATCGCTGATACGGTGAAGCATCTTCTTGAGGAAGAACTGGAGACAGAAGAAATCCTTGCCCCGGAGGCAGGTATGATCTTTGATGATGCTGAGGAGGAAGAGGCACTCCGGGCGGCGGAGGCAGAAGCGCAGAAGATCATCGAGGAAGAGTTGAGAGCGGCAGAGGAAGAGGCGAGGAAAGCCGAGGAAGCGAAGAAGGCTGCACAGAAGGCAAGAGAAGCAGCTGAGGAAGCGAAAAAGGCGGCTGATGAAGCCCGGGAAGAGGCGAGAAGAGCCGAGGAAGAGAGAAAGGCTGAAGAAGCCAGGAAAGCCGCTGAAGAGGAAGAACTCAGAATGGCCGAGGAGGAAGCGCTTAGAGCTGCGGAAGAAGAGGCGCAGAAGATAGAAGAAGAGCAGAAAACAAATACGGCACAGAAAGAGTATGTATTCCTGAATGTTATGGAAACTTTGGTCCGTGAAAAAGTAGATATGTATATGAAACAGTTTTCGACCTGCACATGTTCCAGATGCAAAGCGGATGTCACGGCACTCGCGCTGACCAGTCTGCCCTCTAAGTATGTGGTTGTAAGCAAAAATGCTGCAACCCCTTTGATGAACTTTTATTCGCAGCGGTATTCGGGAGCCATCACGGTAGAGATTACAAAAGCGTGTACGAAAGTCAAAGAGCATCCGCATCACGGCAGGGAGTAATTTCTGAGAATAAAAGAATTAATTAATTATGTTTTATGCCGATATTTAATTTAGACAGATGAAGTATGTTTTGTTTCGTAAGACGGAAAAAACGATAGATGTATGAATTGGATTCGATAAAAAGGAGTGATACTATGGCATCAGTTTCAGGTACTAATAATAGTTCTTACAGCAGTCTTTCATCACAGATCAGAGGATACGGCGGACTTGCCAGCGGTCTTGACCGTGATACACTGATCGAGCAGATGACCTCCGGTACACGCAGTAAGATCGCGAAGCAAGGGCAGCAGAAGACGAAGTTAGAGTGGCAGATGGAAGCCATGAGAGATATAACAAGCAAGATTTATAATTTTACGTCAGGCTATACATCATATGCATCGCCGAATAACCTGCTTTCCTCTACATTGTTTTCACGGAATCAGGTTACCGCTGTAGGCGAGAACAGCAAATATGTATCAGTGTCCGGCACGGCAGCAGGGGCAGATAATATGTCTATTGCAGCAATAAAGCAGCTTGCGTCCAATGCCAGACTGACGACGGGGACTGTGTCCAGCGGATCATTAAAGACTGGTCAATTGGATCTTGGACCGAATAATGACCTTTCTAATGAGTCAGATGTCAGCACGATAGCAGGGGATGCTTTCTATATCAAGTATGGAAACAAGAGCTATACGGTGAAGCTTCTTGACACAGATGACTATGATTATTCGACTCCGGAAAAAGCGATAGAGTCCATTCAGAAATCCCTTGACAATGTAACGATCGGAAGCGGGACCAGTGCGCAGAAGCTGGGAGATATTGTCAAGGTGCAGATGGATGGCAGTAAGGTTAAGTTCACTGTTGACGAAAGCAAGGCTCACGGCAATACAGTTATGTTCGGCGGCGGCACAGGCAATATCCTGCAGGATCTGGGTATCGTGAAAGCAGGACAGGAGTTCAGTGATTTGGATGATGATGAGAAGATGATCACGGCTGACGGTCTGACGGGAACATATGATGCGAAGCTTACAGAGAAAAAATCACTGGCGCAGCGTCTGAGCGGTTCGCAGATTTGTTTTAATTATAATGGAGAAACTAAGTGGATTACGTTAAATAAATATGAAAGCATTGATAAAATAGATAAGGTCAAGGAAGACTTGCAGAACAAACTTAATGATGCATTCGGAAAAAACAGGATTAAGGTATCGGCGGACACGACTGCAGAGTCTGGAAAGGGTATCTTGTCATTTGAGACAGTAAAAAAAGGCGGAGTAGAAGATGATTCCTCAACACTTTCTATTACTGCAGGGACAGGAATTGTAGGTAACAGCGGTGCATTTGGAATTGCAGCCGGGGCTTCGAACCGTGTCAACTTATCTGCCAATCTTAAAGATTCCGGTCTTGCGACTTCTAGTATTTTTAAGAATACTGACCTGGTAGACGAAAAAGGTAATTATAATCTTATTATCAATGGTAAAAAGGTAGAAGGAATTACAAAAGACACCACTGTTAAAGAGATTATGAATAAGATCAACGCTACGGAAGGAATTGGAGTGACGGTTTCCTATCAGGAGATGTCAGATCGTTTTGTGGTTACTGCCACAGGAAACGGTACGAGCGGGGATATTAAGTTTGATAATGAAGCAGCCGGAGAAAAAGAGAATATAGCGAAATATCTGTTTGGTGACAGGGGAGAGTCAGAGGTGACTGATCCAAGCGGTATTCTTAGCGGTAACGGGGGAACAAATGGACCCCAATTTACATATGAAGAAGGTAAAGATGCAGTACTTAGTGTAAAATATCCGGGTTCAGACGATCCGATCGAGATTACCCGCGGAAGTAATACATTTACCCTGGATGGATTAAATGTAACATTAAAAGGAGCATTTGGTTATAAGAAGGATGATGCCGGAAATTATGTGGGAGATGTTGATGGCAAACCTGTGCTGGAGGATGTTGAACCCATCACTTTCGAAGCAACAGTCAATGCCGACAAGACCGTCGAAGCTGTAAAGAGCATGGTCGATTCTTTCAATGAGATTCTCGAACTGGTGAATACACATGTTAAGACGAAGCCGGACCGCGACTATTCGCCGCTGACTGACGAGCAGAAAGAAGAACTGAGCGAGAGCCAGATCGAGAAGTGGGAGACGAAGGCAAAACAGGGAATCCTTTTCGCGGATATGGATCTCCGTATGATGGCGGACAATTTAAGGTCAGTTATCAATTCGGCGAATACTACAGAATTATCCAATATAGGAATTACCGTTTCCACTAATTACAGTGACAACGGAAAGCTGGTATTTGACGAGACGAAGTTCAGGACAGCGCTTCAGAAGGATCCGGAGGCGGTGAAGAATGCATTTACAAGAGCAGCTTCCACCGATGAGAACGGGAAATCCACTCAGGGCGGCCTGATGGTCAAGATGAAGAGCATCATGGACAAATACGGTTCCACTACCGGAGCGACGAAAGGTATACTTATTGAACGTGCGGGTTCCATCTATGCTCCGACAAGTGTCCTGTCCAACAGCCTGCAGAAACAAATGGACAGAATTGATAATTATATCAAACAACTGCAGGATAAACTGGAGACGGAGACAGACCGTTATATTTCCCAGTTTACTTCACTGGAGACACTGATCTCCCAGATGAATAACCAGAGCAGTTACTTAAGTTCGATGTTTTCTTAAAGCAAAGTAAATAAAAGAAAGTGAGAGCAGGAAGCATGGCAAATGGATATCAATCATATAAGAATCAGTCGGTTATGACGATGACACCGGGAGAGATGCTTCTTCTCCTTTATGATGAACTGACGAAAAGGATGGTAAGGGCAGAACTGGCACTTCAGAAAAAAGATTATGCATTATTTGATGCGTCTGTGCAGAGGTGTGTGGAGATTGTCCAGTATCTTAAAGATACTCTGAATTTTAACTATGAGATCAGCAGGGAACTGAATTCCATGTATGACTTTTTCCTGTATGAACTGAGCAGAGTGTCTGCGGGCAGGAAAGCAGAGGTCATCGGAGAACTCAAGCCGCTGGTCAAGGAACTGAGAGAGACTTTCGCGGAGGCTTCAAAGAGAGCGTAATTATGTTAATAGAAGAGAATTATGAACAGTTATTGATGGAGATTGCCAAAGTGCTCCAGAAAAAATATACGCATATGTCAGAAATCAGCAGGCTGACAGAAGAGATGGCTGAGGAGCTTTCGCGGGACGACAGAGTGAGCGTCCAGATGACGCTTGGTATGCGGGGCGAGGAGATTGAGAAGGTACGGGAATGTGATCATAATTTCCAGGTCTTTTTGGACAGTGTCCCGGCGGAGCTCAAAGATTGGCTTGAGGAAGTTTCTGACGGCAGGGTGAACAGTTCAGATAAATACGGGAAAGAAGGCATGCTGATTGTCCGGCTGGCAGTAAGCATACGCAATATATGGGAAAAGACGATGACGATCGACCGTCATATGAATAAGCGGCTGGCAGGAGCGGATTCTTTCTATACGGACAGATAAGTAAAAAGATAAATGAAGATGCCGATACGGAAAGTGAATGGATGTTCACTTTCCATATTTGGCATTTTTGTGTTTCAGTAAATGTTTGGGAAAATGCCGTCAGGCTGGATGGGTGTATGATGAAGGAAATTGAGTTGAAATCTGTAAATAAATTTTATAAACCGGATATCGTGGCGCTGGAGGATTTTTCACTCACCGTCGAGGCGGGGGAATTTGTCTTTGTGACCGGGCGGAGCGGCTCGGGAAAAAGTACGTTTTTGAAGCTTCTGAGCGGACAGATCTTTCCTACTTCCGGCGAGATGTGGGTGCGTGGAGAGAATGTAACCAGCCTAACGAGGGAGCAGATACCTTTTTACCGGAGACAGTTCGGAATCATGCAGGCGGATCTGGGATTGCTTAAGGACCGGACAGTAAGACAGAATATTGAGTTTGCCATGCGTGCCACGGAACAGCCGCTGGAGCTGACCAAGCGGCGGACGGAGAAGACGATGCGTATACTCGGCATAGCAGGAAGAGCGGAGCATTATCCGAAAGAACTTTCGGGTGGCGAGGCGGCGCGCGTGCTCCTTGCGAGAGCGCTGGTGACGGATCCGAAGATACTGGTGCTGGACGAGCCTACAGCGAATCTTGACCCTTCTACAGCGTGGGATCTGATGTGTCTGATTGACGAGATCAACAGGAAAGGGATCACTGTGCTTGTGGCCAGTCATAACAGGGAGCTTGTGACGATCATGAAGAAGAGAGTAGTCACACTTGCGGCGGGAGTTATCGTCGCAGACGAGAAAAATGTTATCTACAGTTCGACCGCCGGAGATATATTCGATGAGCGCAGGGTATTGAGAGAGAGGGAAGAACGCAGACGCAGGCAGAGAAACCGATGACAAAGAATCAAAATGCGCAGAAACATACTTAATATTTGAGGATAGGTGACGATATTAATTATGAAGAAAGAAAGTCTATGAACGGCCAGTATGTATGGGTATAGTGTGAGGAGGATGGACAATGAAGATAGCTATTAATAAAAGGATTCACCACTATGACAGTTTAGCATATAAGTCCAAAGTTACTGCCAAAGGGATGGAAGCAGGAAAGACCTGCCAGAATCGTGACCAGGTGTTCATTGGTTCGGACGCTTCACAGAGTGATAAGATGATTGCCGGTGAAGCGGCTCATAAGGTGATCCAGGAAGTCCGCAGTGCTACGGCGCAGGATAAGATCGAGAACTTGAAGCAGCAGGTGGCGGACGGCACATATCGTCCCGACGCGGATAAGATCGCGGCGCGCATATTGCTTGAGAAGGGAATAGTATAGGATGGATGAATTCAAGAAGATAATTGAGCAGCTGATCAGCTTGTTTGAGCAGCTTACGAAGATCGAGACGGTGAAGCTTGATGCGGTGGCCGGGAAGCATGTTGGAACAGTGGAGGACTGCGTTACGCAGCAGCAGGCGCTTTTGCTTAAGCTGCGCGGACTGGAACAGGCAAGGGAGAGAGCGCAGGCGAAAGCGGGATATGCCGGGATGCAGTTCCGGGAGATTCTTGAGAAGGTTCCGGATGACGAGCGTGAGGATTTGTTCCGGTTATTTGACAGTCTCAGCAGAGAGATACAGATGTTCCGTGAAGTGAATAACGACTCGAACCAGCTTTTGCGCACACATCTTCATTCTATAGATAAAGCGTTGCGTTCAAAAGCGGGTAGCACATATAATGGTGATGGTAAAAGTGAAACAGTACGGCATATGACGAGCCGGAGAGTATAGACAGGAGGAATAGCTTATGATACGTTCTACATTTGCAGGATTTAATACCGCGGTGCTTGGACTCAGCGCCAGTCAGAGAGCTTTGGATGTGACAGGTCAGAACCTGTCTAATATTAATACACAGGGTTATACGAGACAGCGTTTGGATCAGATCAGTCTCAATCCGCCCGGACCGAGTCTGGCCAATTCACAGTACGCTGCGAAAGTAGGCCGGGGTGTTATGATGACAGGCGTAAGCCAGGTCAGAGATCCCTTCCTCGATATTCAGTACCGCAGCCAGCTTCCGAAGGTGGGGACTGCTGACGCGATGGATGCTGTACTTGCCCAGATCGGACAGATCTTTGATGAGACAGACAAGGATGCTGTCGCTACCCAGTTCAATGCGGTGATCTCACAGCTTCAGAGCCTCTCAAAAGGAGATAATACAGGAACAGTAAGTTCGGATACTGTTGTACGTTCTGCGTGCGAGGTGCTTTTGAATACGATCCGGCAGAACGGGATTGAGATTCAGGGCGTGTATGATGAGTTAATGACTAAGCTTGATAAGAACGTTATTCCGGATATTAATGGATATCTGCAGGATATCGTGGAAAAGAACGGCGCGATCAAGAATACACAGGTGCTGGGTAATCCGGGACTTGAACTTTTGGATGCCAGAAATGAGATGATAGACGCCCTTGCGACATATTTTCCGATAGAAGTAACGTATAAAAAACAGAACTTGGGCGGCGGTATCGTTGTAGATGTGCTTAATATCGATGTTGCGCTGGCAGACGGTACAAAGATCAAACTGGTTGATGATGATAAGTTCGGTCAGGTCGGTATAGCGAAGTATCAGGAAGATATCGGCGGCCATAAAAAGGGCGAGATCGTAGAGCCGGTTGAACTGTATTTTAAAACTGCGGAAGAGAATCCGAAGACATACGGAGGCGGACTGGAGACGCTGAAAAAGGAACTGCCCAACGAGATCAACAGTTATATCGATGATATCGTTGAGCTGAATAATGCGATTACCACCATGCAGAATAAGATCAAAGACCTTCAGGCCAAGATCACCCAGACGGCAGGGGATGTGGCTGACGGCAGGGCAGAGAAGATCAATGGCTACATAGATGATATCTCAACGCTGAATGGAACGATCGGTACAGCTGAAGGTGTTATTGCTGATCTGGAGAATCAGATCAAAGATTCGGATGCTGCGCTTAAGGCGAAGAGAGATGAGATCAGGGCTGCGACGAATGATGATGAAAGGAAGAGACTGGGCGAAGAGCTTAGAGGACTTCAGGAGAATCATACAAAGCTCCAGTCAGACCTTGCCGTAAAGATTAATGAGCGCAATATAGCTGAGATTAAGCGCTCGCAGGCGCTGAGTGATCTGAGGAGTTATTTCCCGGCCGATACAGTGGTGGGAAGTATTGACCCGAATGACACAAGTAAATTCATGTCGGTGAGTCTGATGGTGGCTGGAGATGCGGCTGCGAACACGAAAGATGCGGTCGTGCAGTTAGTCGGAAAAGACAGTAATGGGGCGGCGGTAAAAGGCACGGTTGCGGCTAAGAAGCCTGTGACGACAGAGCCTGCTGCTGCTACGGAGTGGACGGTCAGCGGTCAGGTTACGCAGGAAGGCCAGACAAGTGCAGGCAGCCGTGATATATCTGCAAGCAAGAAGATTAATGATGCGGTGGATTTAGCGATAGCTGATATGAAAAAGCAGATTGAGTCGTTTAAGGTGCAGATACCGCGGTATAAAGAGCAAAGACAGGAAAAGGTTAACGGACTTAACACGTACTTTCCGGATGGAGTTACCACCGTTCCGTCAGGCACTTCGGATACCGAGGATGTTATGACTAATGGGATTATGTCAGTAGAAGTGACTCTGTCAGACGGGACCACGAAAGCTGAACTGGTTTCCAGTCAGAACGAGGCTGGAAAGGTCAGCACAGTTACCGGTACGGATGTATCAGCGCTGACAATGAATATTACAAATGCGGACGGAACATCGGCCACCGGAACATTCGAAGTTCAAGGTGTGATCGACAGAGTGATGAGTTCGGTCAATGACAGGCTCAGTGAGGGCGTACTCAAGGGCGATCTGGATATGCTTAACAAGTCTGAGATTTTTGACGCAGATATTAATACTACTCCGCATACACCGGCCAGTGATACTAAGGGAATCCAGTTCTATCAGAAGATGCTTGATTCGTTTATCAATGAGTTTGCATCGACGATGAATATGCTTAACATGACAGAGGAAGTGCCGTTGACAGATAAAGACGGCAATCCTGTGATGGAGACGGTAGATGGCAAAGAACAGCAAAAAACAGTGAAGGTGATAAATACAAATGCTGCACTGTTTACCTCAACCTCGGAGAACCCGGAGATGGCTCCTTTGTACAAAGATGCTGAAGGCAACTGGACGACGTCGGCGACATCTAAGGATAAGGATGGAAATATTGTTAATAATACGCCGGTATATGAGCCGGTGCGTGACGGCGAAGGCAATGTCAAGATGGAGAACGGCGAGATAGTCTATACAACTGATCAGGCAAAGATTCCGGTAAACTTCACGTCGCAGGAGATCAAGGTATCTGACGCGTGGATGAAGGGCGATACGATGATCAACACAAAGAGAGCGCCGATCGCCGGCAATAATTCCACAGATAACTGGAATGTGAATAAGATGATCGAAGAACTGTCCACGAAGACACATTCCTTTGTAGATCCGAAGAGCGGAGAAGTGTTCAAAGGTACTCTTTACGAGTGTTACACGAATATCCAGGATACACAGGCTGTTGAGCGCAAGGCAACTTCACAGATTCTTGATACCCGTTCGAAAGTGCTGGATCAGATTGCGGATGACAAGGATTATGTATCAGGTGTATGGATGGATGAGGAAGTAATGAGCTTAATGAAATACTCACAGTCGTATAATGCTGCGTCACGTCTGATGACGGTGATGGATGAAGTCCTTGAGAGACTGATCACACAGACCGGCGCTTGCGGCAGATAATAAGGAGGCGATATTATGGGAATGCGTATTACTACTAATATGATCAGAAGAAATTATACCAATAACCTGATGGATAATATCGGAGGCCTGGAAAGGGCAAGGCAGCAGGTGGAGACCGGCAGACGCTTCCAGTGGTCCTACGAGGATCCTTCAGCGGCAGCGAAGGGTATGATCTTAGAGCGCAGAAATGCAAGAAACGCGGATTATATAGATACAGTAAAAAATACACAAAAGTGGATCGATACACAGTCCGATATCCTGAACGAACTGAGCGGATACGCCAATCAGATCGATGAGAGCGAGTTTATGTCTGCACTTAATGATCCGACAGGCGCTGAGGGAAGGAATGCATATGCACAGAATCTCAGGGAACTGCAGGAAAGTCTTGTGCATGCGCTGAACACACAGTACGGTGATACTTTTATCATGGCGGGCACGGACGGGAGAAATGTTCCGTTCGACTTAAACGGCGGTAAGCTTACTTATCAGGGAATAGATGTCAATGATGCAGAAGCGATGAAGAGGCTGACACAGCAGACACAGTATGTAGATATCGGATTCGGAATGACATTTTATCCGGACGGACATCCCAATGCGGGAGATATCGTTCCTTCCAGCGCATTTGATATGGCGTTCCCGGGGATTTTGGCAGTTGGTTACGGAACCAGCAATGTGAAAGTGTATGATTCGCCGACACAGGATATCAATAAGGACGGGAAGATAGACGAAGGTGACAGTGCCGATAAATACAGGACAATGAGCAACAATATCATCCTTTTGGCAGGAGAGATGGCAGATGTTCTTGAAAAAGAGCCGATTGACCGTGAATTATGCGAAGCTATGTGGGATAAGTTCAAGGAAGGGCGGAATGAACTGCAGAACCAGTTCGCGAGAGTAGGAACGAAGGCGCAGCTTCTTGAAAACACAGCAAAAAGGCTGGATATGGAATCACAGAATATCAAAGAACAGTATCAGGATGCTGTCGGAATTGACCCGGCTCTTGCGATCACGAATGAAACTTACGCCAAGTATTCGTATGATGCGGCGCTTAAGATTGGAATGAGTCTGTTAGGAAATTCATTGCTTGATTTTATGCAATAAAATAAGGAATATGAGAGAAAGGAGAGAGCGATATGGAACAGTTGCTGGAGATTAAGACAATACCGATCAAGTATGAGATGAAAGTACAGAATGCATCACTGGAATATCAGAACAGCACTGCAGAAGTGGAGATTAGCAGGGACAAAGGCGGAATGAAGATCAAGAGCCGCCCGATCCAGCTGCATATCGACACATATGAGGCGAGAAATTCAGTCGTTCCAACGACGAAGAACATGATTGCCCAGAGAGCCCAGGCAGGCAAGAATGTTGCGTACAGTGCAACGGCGAATTATGGAAGGGAGGGGCAGCTCTTGTTGAACGCAAAAGTAGGTCAGGGCGCTGAAGTGCTGAATCAGATTTTTGCTGAACGCACTGCGGAGCCGACTGGAGATTTTGTTCTGGATTTCCTTCCGAAGACGGGACCGAATATTCAATGGGAGGAACCGGAGTTTAATATTGAATATCAGATGGATAAACTGAACTTTGATACAAAGGTTGAAAAAGGCGATATCCAGTTCATACCGGGAGATATCGAGTTATCGATCCTGCAGTATCCGGGCATTGAGATCAAGTATGTAGGCGGACCGCTCTATGTACCGCCAAGTGCAGCGGAAATGTTCGAAGGGCATCAGGTAGATGTCGAGGCTTAGGAGCAGGGGTATGGAGAACGAGAATACAAAACAGAGTGTTAGTGAAGAAAGTCAGTACATCGAGTTTGAGGAAGGAATTTTCGGCTTCGAGGAAGAAAAAAAAGTCCTTCCCGTAATGCTCGAAGACGGCAGCGATGCCATCCTCTATCTGCAGAGTGTTGAGAATCAGGAGCTGTCTTTTATCGTTATGAATCCTTTTATGTTAAAGGAGGATTACAATCCTGTGCTCAGCGAAGAGGACTATAAAAAGCTCGGGACATCTGATGAGAAGGATCTGTCCTATTATGTTTTTTGTGTACTGGCTAACGCTGCAAAAGAGAGCACGGTAAACCTCAGATGTCCGATCGTGGTTAACCATGTGACCAGGCAGGCGAGACAGGTTATCCTGAGTTCCGAAGAATACGGATTCCGTCATCTTTTGAAGGAATTCGAGAAAGAGGAGGCATGATGTTATGCTGATTCTGAGAAGGAAAACAGGTGAATCTCTGATTGTAGATGAGAATATTAAGATAACTGTTTTGGAGAGCGGAAGCGACGGGGTCCGTTTGGCTATTGATGCGCCGAAGCAGGTCCAGATCCTCAGAGAGGAGCTTGTCGAGGCCACAAAAGCTAATCAAGAGGCGGTTGCGGCCGTTGACAAGGAAAAGCTTGAGAAGCTTAAAGGTATACTCAAAGCAAAGAAGGATAAGTAAGTTATCTTTAAAAATTACGATCACAACGGCTATGGTACGAGGGAGGGGCCGGCGATCGGCTCTCGCCTGATGTAAAGAGATGAGTCCGGGCGTGACTGTACCAGCCATTTTACAAGTGTGATCTGATTGTCGCAGATTTCCAGAGCGGTGATACAATGAGGATGAACACAGCTTCCGCAGTTAAAATAACAGGAAGCTTCATCTTCGGGAAATACAGGACGGTGTGTATGTCCTGCGATAAGCATCTGGGAATGTTTTGCTGACCATGCAGAAAGGCGCTGTTCAACGGCGCTTTTTTTCGTATTGTTTTTTGCAGCGCTGGTGGGATCGTTGAGGGCGAAAAGTTCTAAAGGACGCCAGATATAACGTACAAGAAAACGGCTGAATCTCCACAGCGTATCGTTGAGTATATCGCCCTGGTGTCCGTGTACAAGAAAGATATTCCGTCCGTTTACGCGGTTTTTCAGGATCAGTCCTTCGTGAACACAGAGGCCGGGCATAAGAGGAAGACGGCAGCACTGGCTTTCGCAGTAATAGTCATCACAGCAGCAGCGGAGGAGGCGCTGCTTCTTTTTTGCCAGATCGTGATTGCCATAGAGCATATATAACCGTTTTTCCCGGTAAAAATGTGACAGCAGTTCAAAGATATCGGAGTGAATCGCCACGATTTCCTTCATATCGCGATTTTCCCACAGTTCGTCTCCGTCCCCTAGTTCGATGTAGGTATAATCATTGTCGTAGTAGTAATGGAGTGCAGCAGAGTAGATATTCTGATTTTTGAGAAAATTATCGCCCCAGTTTCCTGTGCCCCTGTGACAGTCGCTCATGATGACAAAGCGTGAGAGGCAGTCGCAGGGGATGACGGGAGATGTCCGGAATAATTTGTTCAAACGGCTTTCTGTGGACATAAAAAGATTCCTTCGCTTTTATTCCAGTCTATTCAGACAGCGCAGGGAATGTGACTTTGGACTGAAAATATTACAAGCCGGGAACATCCAGATACTCTGAAACTGCCGAATATGCTTCCTTCAGTTTTTCGTAGGAAAGCCTGCAGTTTGCCGGGCTTGTGGATGGCAGCAGTATTGCTTTTATCCCTGTCTTTGGATAACAGTACTTCTGGTATAGCTGATGGGCTTTTGTGCCGGTGGCAAAGATCGCCTGTATATCGGCATGAGACAGGATGATGTCCAGATTATTGGGCTTGGGGCTGCGGATAGAACTGTCGTCAGCACCGCAGATTTTACAGCCTGCTAAAACATCCCAGAGGGCGATATGCCTGGACAGTAAAAAGACAGTTTTTTCCTCTTTTGTCAGAGGGAGAGGACTGCCGCATATGTCAGAGATGACTTTCCAGAACCGGTTCCTCGGATGGCCGTAATAGAAACCGGATTCTCTTGATTTCGGCGACGGCATCGTGCCGAGCATGAGAATACGGGAATAGCTGTCGAATACAGGTGCGAAATTGTGGGTGATATATTTTGATTCCATGTTTATTGTGCTCCGGATCGTTTTTTCTTTATTGTATCACAAAAAAGAACCGGCGGAAACCGTCGGCCTTTTTCTTTATCTCTAGAGTTTGGATTTGGAAATACAAATGTTTTCGGGGTTATGAATTTCTATTTGCATTTCATGAATAATATATCATTTGACTGGGCTGTTGAATATGGTTCAGGGTTCCAGAAATGAAAAAAATAATTGTGCCCGGAGCACAATTTATGATATATTTAGTATAATCTCTCCTGATATGAAACAGCGCAGCGGCAGGCCACGGGAAAAATATCGGGAGAAATAATTAGAATAAATATCGAATAAATAACAAGATAAATTATAGGAGAAAGAGATGGCGGTAGAGTTAAAAAATCTTTATGCCGACGTCCAGTCGGAGTACGATCTGAAGCTGCTCACCACAAGCTGCTTCGGCAAAAAAATCGGATGGGTGCACATGGTGGAGGAAAAAGAGTTAGCTTCACTGCTTCACGGGGATGAGCTGATATTTAATTCCGGGCTTAATTTTACATCGGAGAGATGGCTTAAGGAATTTATTGATTCGCTTATATCGGTGCATGCGGGCGGATTGATCATTTCTTCCCACAAGGGAAATACAGTCTCAAAGGAGATGATAGAATACTGTAACCGGAAACGTTTTCCTGTATTTTCATCTTCGTGGGATACGCCGTATATCGATGTTATGCGTAAATTTTCAGAGATTCTTCTGAAAAATGAACAGAGGGAGACGAACCTTATCACAGCTCTTAAAAACGCAATCTACTACCCCGACGAGGAGCGGCTGTACCTCAATCATTTTGAGCACAATGGATTTTTCAGGGACCTGTCTTATACGGTGATCATCCTGAGCTGTTACACTTATGACACGGACAGCGGCAATGAGCGTCTTAAGCAGGTAGAGAATACTCTGCGCTATGTTCTGCGCAAGTCGATCATCTATGAAGAAAAGGGAAGGCTTATCATCCTTGCGGCAGGTTATCTGATCAGCAGGCTGCAGAAGGAATTCGGGAAGATATGCCGGGAGGACGCCAATATCTATGCAGGAGTCGGCACGACGGTGAAGCGTGTCCAGGATATCCATATTTCCTATGAAAATGCGTATACGGCATACCGGCTGACAAAGACGACGATTCCCAAAAATCTGCTGTATTACGATGAGCTGGGGATCTATAAAATACTGGCAGATATTAAAGAGGCATCTATCTATCCGGCATTTGTGGAGGAGACGCTGGGAGCGCTCATCGCATATGACAGGAAAAAACATACGGAATATATGAAGATACTTCGGGCATTTTTCGAAAATGACTGCTGCATCCTGCAGACAGCCAGGGCGCTGTATTGCCATAAAAACACGCTGAATTACAAGATGAATACCATAAAAGAGATTCTGGATT
>CATLEM010000032.1 GCA_949916155.1 uncultured Dorea sp. | reverse complement strand
AGCGACGCGCGCCCTGACCTTTTTAGGGCCGGGGGCAAAAAGTATGAGGACGATGAGTTGAAGACGATTATTGCGGACGACAATAGGCCAATCTTTGTCGCAGAAAAAGCAGGGAACGTTTCCGGCTATATTTTTTGCGTACATCAACAGCATGTCAACAACACTTCCTTAACAGACATAAAAACTCTATATATTGACGATTTATGCGTGGACGAGGCGGCACGCAATGAGCACATCGGCAGCAAGCTGTACGAGTATGTTTTAGATTATGCGGTGCAGAACGGCTATTACAATGTGACGCTTAATGTGTGGGCGGATAACGCGAATGCAATGAGGTTTTATGAAAAACTGGGCCTTAAAGTACAAAAGATAGGGATGGAAAAAATACTGTAACGGGATTATCGGCAAAGTGTTTAAAATTTTTCCAAAGGAGGCAGTAATGTATGTGGTTTGTATTTGCGTTGCTTTCCGCAGTCTTTGCGGCGCTTACTTCCATACTGGCAAAGATTGGCATAGACGGGGTTAATTCAAATCTTGCGACGGCGATCAGAACGGTTGTGGTGGTTGTGATGGCGTGGGGGATGGTCTTCCTCACGAACGCGCAAAGCGGGATCTCGGAGATTGGCAGGAAAAGCTGGTGGTTTTTAATCTTGTCAGGAATGGCGACAGGTGCGTCATGGCTGTGCTATTATAAAGCGCTGCAGGCAGGCGAGGCATCAAAGGTCGTCCCGGTGGACAAGCTGAGCGTTGTCATCACCGTAGTCCTGGCATTTATCTTTCTGCATGAAAAGGCTACCGCCAAATCGCTTATAGGATGCGCCCTCATTGGCGCGGGGACGTTAGTGATGGTGATGTAAGCCCCGGAAAATCTCGGGAAATTGCCTGAAAAGGAAATGAAGGCGATTGACTGACACGCAATATCATATGTCAGGAAAACGCGCGGAATTGTAAAGTGCGGTTGGTGGATTTTCTTTCTATTTGCAGGTATACTTGTTTTATCAAAACGAATGAGGTGACGAGGATGAGTTTAGGTAACAGTTTATATCACGCAAGAAAGAAATGCGGGCTTTCCCAGGAGGAAGTGGCGGAAAAGCTGGGAGTCAGCAGGCAAACCATATCCAAATGGGAGACGGACGAGACGCTGCCCGACATCCGCCAGTCAAAGAGGATGGCGGTTTTATATCATGTGTCGCTGGATGCGTTGATTGATTTTGATATTGATATGAAGGAGATCGAGCAGGCAATTGAGAAATCCAGCGTGGAGAAGGATAAGAAGGTGGACTGGACGAAGGCGTGGGGGAAGAAGTACCCGATTCTGCTCCGGTATCAGAGCGAAGTTAATATTCCCAATTATGCGGCGAGACTCAGGGCGATGCTGGATGAACTGAAAGCAGAGTACGGGTATGGAGAACTTGATGCATTTTTAGTATTAAAAGATATTTTGGGGCGGGAGTGGAAGAACAGGAAGGAAAAGCTTTAAGGCTTACCTTTCTGTTTGTTGTTTATCCCTGTTCCTGTATCTAAATTTCCCGTTTTCGGCCAGTCTACTCAGAAAGAGATGACTCTGTCTGGTATATTATTCCATCTTTCATTACAAAAGCACAATCAAGAAGTGCATTGGGATCCGTAAGGAGAGCCCTGCTCCTCCCTGAGATGTCTGCATAATATCCAGATGCAATACCTCTGATTTTTCCTGTCATACCCAAAATTTTTGCATTGACACGATCCCGCATATATCTGATTATATCGGCATTCAAAAAACCGGATGATCAATTTATAAAGGGCTGCCATGCCCTAATATATCCGCAGGTTTTTAAAATGCGCACAGACCGTATGAATTTATTTCGATTCAGGCAATGGAAACAACTGTAAATATTTTAATTAATCTGGTCCGTTCATTTTTGCCAGTATAACGAATAATTAACTTCTGATATATTGTTGCAGGATGATTGGTTTAAACGATTCAGGGAATATTAATAATTATTAAGAAAAATCCGCATTGAGTGCCTTCCCGGATAAGTCTATAATATTGCCATAGACTTTAAGCGAAGGAGCTGGTTTGAATGAAAGAAAAGAAAAAAACAGGTGCAAAAAACGTGACATTATTCCTGCTGATCATTTATCTGATCATACTGACATGGATCATCTTATTCAAGATGGCTGATATAGAGATGCTTCGCAGCATGAATCTCCGCGGCATCAATCTGATTCCATTTGCAGGGTCAGCGGTCGTTAATGGGGAGGTGGATGTATCGGAGATCATTTTGAATATTGCCGTATTCATCCCATTCGGGATATATCTTTCCATGCTTGATCAGACGAAGTCTGCCCGTTCCATCGGCACTTACATTGGAAAAAGTCCTGCAGGCATGCCTGGCAAAAAGACTGGTTTTGCCATAAAGGTGCTCCCCATCTTTGCGGTCAGCCTGATGTATGAGATTCTGCAGTATTGCTTCTCCATCGGCATAAGTGATATTACAGATCTGCTGGGAAATACTCTCGGCGGGATCATTGGTATCGGACTGTTTGCTGTTTGCTTTAAAATACTGGGGGTAAAAACAGTCAGGATCCTGAATATCCTTGCAGCAACAGGAACGGTTGCTGTGGTAGGATTTCTTACGCTGCTTATTGTTACAAATATGTAAATGATGAGAAAGATAAATCCGCTTAATGACGCAAAAAGCTTATCCCAGAATATCCAACACCTGTTCCTCAGAGATACCGCATTCATCAGCAATCTTATCGGGGGGAGACACCGGCATTATGTAATCGGAATACAGTTTTGGCAGGAAAGAGATTATATGATCTGCGTTTATTATATAGGCGGCAGAAACATAATACAATAACTTTCTTGTGTTCATCGCTTGTGTTCCTGGTGCAGTCGGTGATAAAATAAAGCAACAATAATCTGGAGATAGAAAATGTGCGGGTAAAGGTGATAAAAAGGTGGAGTCTCCGAGGATTGAGGCGGTATCTGAGCCGTATCCCCGCCGGTTTACCCATCATCTGCTTGTGGCGGACGCGGGGGAGATCGACGATGAGCTGCTGGGGCGGATTCGAGAGGCGGCCGCGTTTTCAGAGAGGAAATAAGGAGACAGACGATGAAAAATACATACAAAAATTATCTTTTCTTGCTTTTGGGCGTGGCGGCGCTGTCCACTTCGGCAATCTTTGTGAAGCTTTCGGCGGCGCCTTCGCCGGTTACGGCATTTTACCGGCTTCTTTTTACGGCGCTTACGCTTCTTCCGTTCCTTTTGTTCAGCGAGAAGAACAGGAGGGAGTTCATATCGTTCAGCCGCACGCAGGTATTTCATATCGTTGTGGCAGGATTTCTTCTGGCGGTGCATTATACGATGTGGTTTGAATCACTGCGCTTTACGTCGGTGTCAAGCTCTACGGTGCTGGTGTCTATGCAGCCGTTGTTTTCTCTGCTCTGGGGATTTTTGTTCCTTCGGGAACGGGTGCGGCCGGGCGCGGTTGTGGGGTGTCTTATCGCCATCGCCGGGAGCTCGGTGATTGGATGGGGCGATTTTTCTGTCAGCAGCGCAGCGCTGTTTGGGGATTTTCTGGCGCTGTTGTCGGCGGGGGTGATCAGCCTGTATTTTCTGATCGGGCAGGTGACCAGGAAAAATACGGGGGTGATCGCCTACTCTGTGCTCAGCTACTTTTGCAGCGCAGCGTTTCTGTTTGTGTATACGCTGGTGAGGGGTAATCCGCTTTCCGGCTATCCGGTGATGACTTGGTGTGCGTTTCTGGGGTTGGCGTTTGTCTCTACGATCGGCGGGCAGTTTGTGTTCAACCTGTTGTTAAAAGACATATCCGCGACAATGGTTTCGATGGGAATCCTCGGCGAGCCAGTGGGGACGTGTATCCTGGCATTTTTTATCCTGAAAGAGACGATCGCACCAAGGCAGTTCGCGGGAATTGTCATTATCATGCTGGGGCTTTCGGTGTATTTTTTCTACCCGATCACGAAGGAACGGAGGCTAATGAAATGATCGAAGTATTATTTGGAGAAAGTGAAGCCGGCTCGATGCGGGCGGCTAAAAGTAAAGTGGTGGTCGGAAAGGCAAACGGCCCGACTTCCGTGTGGGCCGCCGGGAAGAAAAGGCCGCCGGAAAAGGGCAGTTTTCGCTGGGTCGAGGGAGTGTCTTGCGAGGTGGTCTGCCTGGGATTTATGCTGGATATCGGCGACATTCGAGAAAAGGTGGACAGTGCTTACCGCAGGGAGCTGATCTATTCGTCTTACGCCCAGGAACAATGGGGGAAGGATGAAGAGATAGGTAAGGAGCTGCGGGATGCAGGAAATCAATACTGCAGAGAGCTTGAAAGGCTTTTGCGTTTTCTTTCAGATGAAGAAGCGGTCAGGGTGTGGTACAGCGGTGCGCCTTATTCTCTGTGCGGGTTTTATCATCTGTGCAGCATATTGCAGAAATATGGGAATGAAGTGCGGGTGGTCAGGCTGCCGGAGTATGTGAAAACGGATTCTAAGATTACTTTTTATCAGAATTGGGGAGAGGTGGCCGCGGAGGAATTTGCTGGATTTCTTTCGGAGGAAAAGAGTCTTGGCCGGGAAGAGATACGGATGTATGCCGGATTGTGGAGCGGCCTTAAGGAAGATAACAGCCTTCTGCGCGCGGTTATAAACGGCAGAGTGACAGGCGTACCGGAATCCTTTTATGATTTTCTCATTTTTAAAAATCTCACAGAAAAGCCGGTAAAGGAGGCGCGGCTTATCGGTGATATCCTTGGAAAATATCCGATCAGCGTCGGGGACTGGTGGTACGCAGGGAGGATAGAGAAATTTATCGGGGAAGGGAAGATCAAGGTTTTAAAAGATTCGGAGAATAAATACGCGCGGATGATAAGGCGGAGCAGAGGTTCGTGAAAGGAGAGATTATGGGAAAGATTGTGATCAGAGCGGCAGGCACGGGCGATGCGGCGGAAATAGCAAAGATTTATCAGTATTATGTAGAATATACGGCGATTTCTTTTGAGTATGAGGCGCCTTCTGTAGAAGAATTCAAAAAAAGGATAACAAATACGCTGAAAAAGTACCCATATCTTGTTGCGGAATATGATGGGAAAATCGTGGGATACGCATATGCCGGAACTTTTATCTGGCGCGCGGCATACGACTTGTCGGCGGAGATGACAATCTATATCGCGCATGATATGAGGAAATCCGGTATCGGAAGGAAACTCTATGAGGCTTTGGAACAAGAACTGAAAGAGATAGGAATCCTCAATCTTTACGCCTGTGTCGGATATCCGGAAACGGAGGATGAGTACCTTACGAAAAACAGCGCACAGTTCCATGAGCATATGGGATTTCACCTGGTTGGAAGATTCCACAAGTGCGGACGAAAGTTTGACCGGTGGTACGATATGGTCTGGATGGAAAAGCTGATCGGGGAACATAGATGATACGACGGATACCGGATGTGGGAGTTTGAGAAGATTCCCTTGACGCGGTTCAGAATTGAAAGGAGTACGGGATGCGAAAAGCAATGGTTATCGGATGCCCGGGTGCGGGGAAGAGTATATTTGCCAGGAGGCTTCGGGACACAGTAGGATTGCCTTTATATCATCTGGACATGCTGTGGCACAGAACGGACCGGACGCATATCCCGAAGGAGGAGTTTGACGAGCGCCTGAAAGAGATCATCCATAGAGATAAGTGGATCATCGACGGGAATTACCAGCGGACGCTTGAGCTTCGCTTAAAAGAGTGCGATACGGTGTTTCTTCTGGATTATCCGTTGGATATCTGTCTCGCGGGGGCGCAGTCACGCATCGGAGAAAGGCGGGAGGATCTGCCGTGGCTTGAGACGGAATTTGATGAGGAATTTAAGCAGTGGATCATGGATTTTCCGGAAAATGAGCTGCCGCGGATCTATGAGCTTCTGGAAAAATATAAGGGAAAGCGGGAGATCGTGATCTTCAGGTCAAGAAAAGAGGCGGAGGATTATCTTTTGCTGCTGGATAAAAAGGTTATGGGAGGACGTAACTATGCGTAAAAAAGAAAAGATAGTGGTCTGTATATTGGCAATGCTGTTTAGTATCTGTGCTGCAGGAATCGGATACGGCCTCGTCGGAGACAGTAGTCTTCCCCGATGGGGAAGATTTGCCTGTGATTTTATATTTGTCATGCAGTTTCTTGCCACGTTGTGGGCTGTGATGGCAGTATTCCGGAAAACGAAGGAGTAAGGGAAAAGGAGTACAGGATGGAAAAGTTAAATAAAGAATCCGAACGGATCACGAATGGGCGCTTCGGGAAGGATAATGTAATCGCTCTTGCGACGGCTGCTCTGGTGCTTGCCCTCCTGCTGTGCGCAGTCAGCGGATGCGGCGCAAAGGAGACGACGGACGCACAGGCAGAGATGGAAGAGACGGAGGAGAAAACCGGGAAAACGAAGGGGGAGGAAACATCAGCAGCGCAGGAAGAGGATACGCCGGGCGGGTCGGGACATAAAGATCTGGCTGCGGATAACACAGAACCCGCAAGCCTGATCGACCCGGAAGGGATGACCCTTGAAAGCCGCGTAAAGACGCCGGAGAGCTACACCCGCAAGCCTGCAGCCAGTGACAGTTTATGCGCGTTTTTGAGAGGATATGCCCTGAAGGAGGACGGCAGTCCGGTGCTTTTATACAATGGAAAAAAGAAAAGAAATCAGGATGCCCACCAGGCGGTGTTCGCCCTCCCGATCGAAGCGGAGGATCTGCAGCAGTGTGCAGATTCAATCATGCGCGTCTATGCGGAGTATTTCCGGGAGACCGGGCAGGAGGAGAAGATCGGCTTTCACTTCGTCAGCGGTTTTTATGCGGAATATGCCAGATGGAGGGACGGATACCGCATCAAGGTGGACGGGAATGATGTCGCATGGACGAAATCGGCGGGATATGACGATTCCTACGAAAGCTTCCAGAAGTATCTCCGTGTTGTATTCAGTTACGCAGGGACGCTTTCCATGGAGGCGGAGGCCGAAGAAATCCCGCTCTCAGATATTGCCTGCGGAGATGTGTTTTTGAAGGGCGGAAGCCCGGGGCATGTGGTTCTTGTGGCGGATGTCTGTGAAAATGAAGACGGACAGAAGGCATTTTTGCTGGCGCAGGGGTTTATGCCGGCCCAGGAGTTCCATCTGCTTAAAAATCCGCTTCATGAAGACGATCCGTGGTATTATGACCGGGAGATGGAATATCCGTTTATAACGCCGGAGTACACATTTCCGGAGGGAATCCTTAAGCGGCTGGATTATGATTCCCACACCCATTAATGTGTGATATAATCAAAAAAACGAAAAAATAAAGAGGATAAACATATGTCTATTGAAAAAGTAAAAGCATATTTCCAAACAAAGGGAATAGCTGAAAGGATACAGGAATTTGAGATATCAAGCGCAACAGTAGCCCTCGCTGCTCAGGCTGTAAATTGTGAGGAAAGCCGGATAGCAAAAACTCTGTCATTTCACATGAAGGAAAAGGTGATCCTTGTCGTCGCTGCAGGAGACACAAAGATTGATAATGCAAAATATAAAGCAGAATTTGGAACCAAAGCAAAGATGCTGTCATTTGATGAAGCAGAAGCTCTGACCGGACACGCTGTCGGAGGAGTCTGCCCCTTTGCTGTAAATCAGGGTGTAGAGACGTATCTGGATGTATCGCTAAAGCGCTTCCGCACTGTATTTCCTGCATGCGGAAGCGCTAACAGCGCAATTGAACTATCTTTAGAAGAATTAGAAGAATACTCTGACTTTGTTAAATGGGTTGATGTCTGTAAGCAAAATACCTATTGAAATCTTGTCTCCTGAAACTGATATCATCAGAAACCTATGGATCTTAAACTAATTCTTCTAAAATCAGATCCGCCAACGTGATTCCATCAAAATATGCATTGGTAAGCCTGTAGAATTCTGTCCACACCGGCAATGTCCGGCAGTTCCCGGCACGCTCGCATGTATTCATTTCACAGCTAAGACAGGCCACCGGCGCAAGATGCCCTTCCGTAAGGCGAAGGATATCCCCGATACGGATACTGCCCGGCTCAGCAGCCAGACGGTATCCGCCTCTTTTTCCCTGAAGTCCTTCGATCAGTCTGTTCTTTGTCAGGACAGGGAGGATACGTTCCAGATATTTTAAGGAAATATTCTGCCTTTCAGCCACTTCTTTCATGGGAATATAACCTTTTCCATAATTCTCAGCCAGATCGGTCATTACCCGGAGCGCATATCTGCCTTTTGTTGAAATCATCATAAAGATTACCTCCTACTCTGCAAACAGAGGTGTAGATAAATATCTGTCTCCCGTATCGGGCAAAAGTACAACAATTGTTTTTCCTTCATTTTCAGGACGTTTCGCAAGCTCTATCGCTGCGTAAACCGCCGCACCGGAAGATATACCTACAAGAACGCCTTCCTTCCTGCCAACAGCTCTTCCCGCCGCAAATGCATCCTCATCGGAAACCAGCATGATCTCATCATAAACTTCCGTATTCAAGACTTCCGGAACAAACCCTGCGCCGATACCCTGAATCTTATGCGGTCCTGCTTCACCAGACGAAAGTACAGCTGATGAGGCCGGCTCAACGGCAACAATCTTAACAGCAGGATTTTTTGATCTCAAGTATTCACCGACACCTGTTATGGTTCCGCCAGTTCCTACGCCAGCGACAAAGATATCCACTTTTCCATCCGTATCCTCAAAAATCTCCGGTCCTGTACTCTCCCTGTGTGCTTTGGGATTGGCCGGATTCACAAACTGCCCGGGAATAAAACTGCCGGGAATCTCATAAGCTAATTCCTCCGCTTTAGCAATGGCTCCTTTCATGCCTTCCTCTCCTTTAGTAAGTACCAGTTCGGCACCATAAGCTTTCATAAGCTGACGGCGCTCCATCGACATCGTCTCAGGCATAACAATAATAATCCTATATCCTCTCGCTGCTGCAACGGCCGCAAGACCGATGCCGGTATTGCCGGAAGTCGGTTCGATGATAACTGCCCCATCTCTTAATCTTCCCGTTTTCTCGGCATCATCAATCATCTCCTTTGCAACACGGTCTTTTACAGATCCTGCTGGATTCAGGTATTCGAGCTTCGCAAGGATTCTTGATTTCAGGTCATATTCCTTCTCGATATTAGTCAGTTCCAAAAGCGGTGTCCTGCCGATCATCTGATCGACAGATGTATAAATATTTGACATAACAATACCTCCTATTTTACTGCATCAAAGCCATTTTGCAGATCGGCTATGATATCATCAATATGCTCTGTGCCGATAGAAAGCCGGATAGTATTCGGCTTGATTCCCTGATCAGCAAGTTCTTCTTTTGTAAGCTGGCTGTGGGTCGTGGTCGCCGGATGGATAACCAGGCTCTTTACATCGGCAACATTTGCAAGCAAAGAGAATATCTCCAAACTGTCAATGAACTTGTGAGCTTCTTCCACTCCACCCTTAATCTCAAAGGTAAAGATGGAAGCTCCTCCATTTGGAAAATATTTTTGGTAAAGCTTATGATCCGGATGGTCAGAAAGTGATGGATGGTTAACTTTCTCAACTTGCGGGTGGGACGCAAGAAATTCCACGGCCTTCTTCGTATTCTCCGCATGGCGTTCCAACCGTAAGGACAATGTCTCTATCCCCTGCAAAAGCAAAAATGCCGCAAAAGGAGAAAGTGTCGCGCCAGTGTCACGAAGCAGGACCGCACGTATATATGTGACGAACGCCGCCGGACCGGCCGCCTCCACAAAAGATACACCGTGATAGCTCGGATTCGGCTCAGCAATCGCCGGATATCTTCCTGATGCCCTCCAGTCAAATCTTCCCGAATCAACGATGATACCGCCGAGCGTCGTACCGTGTCCTCCAAGAAACTTTGTTGCCGAATGTACGACAATATCTGCTCCATATTCTATAGGACGGATCAGATACGGTGTCCCAAATGTATTATCCACAACTAACGGCAGCCCATGCTTATGAGCAAGTTCTGCCAAGGCTCCGATATCAGGAATATCGCTGTTAGGATTGCCGAGCGTCTCAATGTATATGGCTCTTGTGTTGTCCTGAATAGATGCTTCGACCTCCGCAAGATTATGGATATTCACAAAGCTGGCTGTAATGCCAAACGCCGGGAGCGTATGTGCCAGCAGATTGTAGCTGCCTCCGTATATGGTTTTCTGCGCCACAATATGACCGCCGTTCTGCCCAAGGGCTTCCAGCGTATATGTAATAGCCGCTGCGCCAGAAGCAAGAGCCAGGGCAGCCGCACCGCCTTCCAGAGCAGCCACGCGCTGTTCTAACACATCCTGCGTAGAATTTGTTAGTCTTCCATAGATATTTCCGGCATCGGCAAGGCCAAAACGGGCCGCCGCGTGGGCAGAGTCCCTGAATACATAAGATGTCGTGGCATAGATTGGAACTGCACGGGCATCGGTTGCCGGGTCAGGTTTCTCCTGCCCTACATGGAGCTGCAATGTTTCAAATTTATAATTTGGCATAATGGTTTCTCCTTCCTTTTTCCAATACCTACCATTTAGGTTGGTATTAGTATAGTCCACATTGCATAATCTGTCAACACTTTTTTCCTGCATCTTTCAAAGACACCCCACATGATAAACTGTCCTTCAGTCAAGAATTTTTAATTTGCTTTCCGAAAGAAACAAGCCAACTAAGGTAAGCCCTATTCCTATCGCAGCCATCCGTGTAATTTCTTCTTTTAACACAATTACGGATGTGACAACTGTGATAACAGGAACTATTGTAACGAATAATAAGTTGTTGATAGTTTAAACCTCGGCCTGTTAAAATTCTTTCCTGTCTGCTGGTCTGTGAAAATATTCTCCAGTTCCAAGTCCTGTTCCTTGCAAAACACCTGGATTTCATGAATCCCCCTGTCAAGATGCTGATCTCGTGTACTGGTCAGATGATATCCGTATACAGCCATATCCGCCATCCTCCTTCTGCAACAGCGTACCAAAATGTCCACATTTTTTCCGGCATATGCCAAAAGACGTTATGTATACATTTTGGTATATGAATATCCTATACGGAAAACTTAGGAAAAGTGCAACTATGAAATAAATTCACTGCCTCAGCTTATATTTCTAAAGAATCTTTATAAATAGAATCAAAAATCTGCTTCTTCGTAAGTACCCATCCCGGATGCTCTGCCAATAAACAAAGAAGCTGCATTTCTTTTGCATGAAGAAAAATGGTTTTTCCATTAATTATAACGCTAGGACACTGCCGGTCTATGATTAAGCTTCCTCTTTCTATGACAGGAATTTTCTCGATATTTGAACATATATTTATATCTTTTCCTTTATCGTTTTATTATTTACAGAAATATTTTCTGCACATTCATGAACAGATACGATGGACTGTTTATGATCTAAAACATCTGGTAAATGAAAAGCTGTTTGAACAGATATAGCTGTATCCGCAGCATATACGGCAACCAGAATGATACTTAAAATACCGGCAATATTTGCAGGTATTTTCAATATAACATTCTCCGAAAAAACGTGCAGAAACTTTACGGTAGTGACAGAAAAAGCGCCCCACCCAAAAGAGCAGAATGGACAAATATACCCATTTAAGTTAAAACGAATGTTACTATAATCCCAGTATCTGGTATGAAATACCTGCTGCAGAATTACACCTGTAAGATACTCTAAAGCAGTGGCACCTAACATGCCGGTTATAAAGATAAGAAAGATATTATCCCGTACCGGAGCCGTTAACCAGAGAACAATGATTGCTCCAAAACCATAGATCGGAATGAAGGGTCCATGCAAAAACCCCCGGTTTATCCACTGTTTTTCTAAAGCCGACATGTATAAACATTCCCATACCCAGCCAAGAAAGCAGTATAAAAAGAAAATCATGTCTGTAAAGATCCACCCGAAATTCCGGATAATTTTCATTCTCAAGATGTAGGGTCAAGCTGATTTCCTCCTTTCCTTCCGGCCGATCCACTTCAAAATCAGATGTCTTTAATGCCATTAATGCTCTTTTAAATTTATCAATTTTCAGTTCTTCATCTTTATAACTCCAGACAGTCTTCTTTTTCTTCTTATCCGCTGAAAGCGTATAATTCTTTCCTTCCAGTGAAATATCCACCTGATAAATATCTTCAAACGCTACAGGCAGTACCTTCTGATGGCGGAGTTCATCATAGGGCGCAGACATAAGCGTCTTATAGTCTTCTCCGGTTATCTTATAAATAATCCTCGAATCCCCTACCCTGGCATATGCCGTAATTTCCTCAGATTTCTCTGGTTCATTATCTGAAGATTTTTCCTCTTTTTGCTTCCCCTTTGGATCCCGTGCGATGCTGAATGCAAAAGAACCTGTTTCTTGTTCTTCATCATTCTGAATCGTATACTGAACCGTAATTTCAAGATCCGGATCCTCCAGTCCATATGTAGCAAGATCTCCCTCCGAAGCATTGTAGGCCACATAGTTTTTCAGGGTTGTATCTTTGACCGCCTGCAGATAATTCTCAACATGATCCGTATCAAGAGGCTGGTAATCGTTCTCTTTCTTTACAAAATAAACATCCTCTTCACTGTAGGCCGTATCACTGTTTTCCTGATGGACAATGTGATAATTTTCCGTACCGGCAAATTGTATTTCCTCTGCGCTGTCAAATTTCGGAACCTCATCATGCAGAATCAGATCACATAACTTGATTTCAAAATCGTCCATCGGGTCATTTTTTACAAGATAGACATTCCCATCTCCGATGGAAACATATCTCTCAGAATCCATATCACTGTAATCCCCCAGCAAAATCTCAAACTGCCCATCAGAGGTTTCTATATGGATTGTGCAGGAAGGAGAATTTAACCCGTATTGTCCATAATCCTTCACATCTTCAATGATAAAAGATACCCCAAACTCCTGAAACTCGATCTGCTCGCGGAAGACTGGTGAAAACTCTGCCTCTCCATGACCTTCCAGAACATACATCTGCGGCAGTTCCTCCGTTACCACATAATCAATGGCAGACGTAATCGAGCCTTCTCTGTCAAAAGACTCATTATTTGAGTATGACGTCATATCCACTTCGCTGAGATAGATATCATTGTAGCCTATAAAGCGGTTTCGATCACCGCACTCTACAACCAGACTGTTATTATCCACCTGACGGGAGCCCGCCTAAAATCTCCTCGGCCTCATTCTGTTGTGCTTCTGTCACAAATGAAATACTGTTGGATGTAAGCAGCAGCTTTTTTAGTCTCTCCGGCTCGTCAAATGCCACCAGCCTTCCTTTTGCAATAATAAGGACCTTCTCACAGATTGCCTGTACCTCCGAGAGAATATGGAAGCTGAAAATAACAGTGTATGTCTGCCCAAGCTGTTTGATCAGATCACGTATTTCTATCCTGGCAGAAAATACATGCCAAAGTACCACTTGTCTAAATGGACGGCTCCAGGTCACCGTCCATATAGGCCTCGCCAAGCGCTAGCGAAGTACTCGTCATCAGCGAGTACGCCGGAATCGGCTTCTTAAAATTTACCATAAATTCAGGTTCTCCTTCCCCAATCTTATATTCTTCCTGGTCAATCTTCACACAATAGGGATGTTGATCCAGCTTTCTTAAAAAAGAGATTAAAACATTTTTTCCTGCATCATTTCACCAATTCTCCTCCTTTGTACAAATCCTCTTTATCTACGCGCTGTTTTAATAATAAAGCTAAGAGTGCGGACAAAATCCTCGCGTTTACCGTACTCCACCAGATCATGATCTGGCCTCCGAACAGAGGCGGCAGGATCAGCATGAGGACCAGCATAAAAACAGGTTCTATAAAAGTTAAAATATAAGAATACATGCTTTTTTCCGTTGCATAAAAGCTTGCCGTCGTCACACGGATGATTGCGACAAAAGGCACAGAAACCAGAAAGATCGGTATGATCTTTACAATCTCTATATTGACTTCTCTGGAAGCGCCAAACATGGTCCCTAAGCTGTTCCTTATCAAAAACATCACAATGCATCCCAATACAGATAAGATCAAGGCAAATGCATACGCCATTTTCCGGAAGCTTTTCATCCTGGTATAATCCTTTTCCCCGTAACACTGGCTGAGCAGCGGCTGGCATCCGTCGCCCACACCCTGAAAGATCAGATAAATGATACAGATGATATAGGCAATACACGCATAGGTGGCGATTGCCTTCTCGCCTCCATAGGACATGGAGAAACGGTTGATAATGATCAGGGAGATATTCGGACTCATGGCAAGGCCAAAGGGAGCAATCCCAACCTTGATGATGTCTGCCGCTGTCTTTCCCAGCTTTGAAAACGCAATGTGTAACGTAAACTGCCTTTTGCGCAATAAATAAACCAGTGCGATCAGCATCGTGACACCCTGACCAATGATCGTTGCAATGGCGGCTCCGGCAACACCTTGCTCTAATTCCCATACAAATACATAGTCAAGAAGCATATTTGTCAAAAAGCCTGCTATCATGGCGATCATTGCATAGAAGGAGCCGCCGTGATTCCGGATAAACGGGATCAGTCCGGTTCCGATGATCTGCAGCGCTGCACCCAGGGCAATAATGGCAATATATTCTTCCCCAAGTGACAAGATTTCCCCTCCCGCACCCAACAAGCTCAAAAGCGGCCTGTTGAATACGAAGATCAAAAATGTGAAGAGGATACTGGAAAGGATCAGAACCCATAATGCGCCTGCCGTAAACTCCCTGGCCCGTTTCTCCTGTTTCTCCGCCGTATTGATGGAATAATAGATTGCGCCGCCCATACCGATCCCTGTACCTATCGCCTGGATGACTGCAACGATTGGGTACGCAATGTTCACGGCGGACAGCCCTACGTCACCGATACTGTTTCCTACAAAAAACCCATCTACAATCGCATAAACTCCCGATAATGCGAAAGACAATACAGATGGGAACACAAATTGAAAAAAGCTTCTTAAATCACGCTTATTCATTTCTACCTCCTGCTTTGCTGAATAATTTTACGAATAATGCCGTATCCTCATTTAGTTCTTTCATACTATTTCTTCTGGCAGGCTATTGATGGATAAACCATGGGCTTTTGCCCATTCTTCATATATAGACTTGTATTCCTGCCATACCGTATAGTATTGGTTCACTTGTTCAAAAAAACTGCATTGCTTTCCATAGTATTTCTCCTGTCCTTATTAGTCTATGTATGTACTGATAATATTGTAGTCCATGTATTTACTAAATGTCAAGTAATATTTTATATTTTTTCTTTTTGTTTCTTGACTAAAAAGAAAAATAATACTATTATAGTATATATAATTACTATAATAAAACGTAAAAGGAAAGTAAACATGACGTTAATGGACAAATTAGTGTTTTATATGGTACTCATTATTATTTTTGAGACCATCCTGGAATGTCTGCGGTGGCCCTTCGACCATCTGGTTTTAGGTGTGAATTGGTTACTCGGCAGGACGAAAAACAGGAGAAGATAAGATGAATGGAAAAGATGATGTGATTCGTATACAGCATTTCACAAAAAACTATGGAAAAGGAAAGAGGGAAAACCTTCCTTCTGTCGTCCAACATCTTTGATAAAGTCGAAAAAACCTGTGACCGGGTTGGCATGATCCGCAGCGGCAGGCTGATACAGGAAATCACAGTGGAGGAGATGAGGCACTCCCAATTCAAGACCTATAAAATTGGTTTTGCTGATATTTCCGGCCTGAAGCTGGCAAGGCAGTCCTACCCGGACGCGGACTGCCGCGAGCAGCAAAAACAGCTCATTGTTTCCATCACAGATTCGGAAATCAATCATCTGCTCTCTGTTTTATCCCGGTGCAGACTTCTTTATCTAAGAGAGGAAAAGCATACGCTGGAAGAATATTTTATGCAATTTTACGGAGGAAATACGAATGATTAGTTTCCCTTATTTTAAACAAACTGTAAAATCCAATTTAAAATTCCTGGGTATATTTACGCTCGTATTGTGTGTTTTTCTTACGGCTATGACCAAGTGTTCACGCGGGAAATGATGACCAATCTGCAGTCCGCAATGAGTGAAACGGCTCTGAAGCATATCCTTACCGGCAACGGAACCCTGATCGGTTTTATGTCAAATTCATTTCAGAGGAACAATGGCAGGATTTCTCTCCACACCTGTGACCCGCCTGCAGATCGTATTGTCAGGCGCCGTATATTTCATATCATCATTAGCGGTGATGTGGGGAGTTGTATCTTTGGCCGGGATCATCGCATCCGATATTTTTCAGCCGGGCGCCCTTGATATTGAAACGTTTTTGCTGATAAATCTTGGGGTTTTCCTCTATCATCTGGTGATCAGCGGCGTCTGCTTTTGTTCTTCGTGTATTTTAACAAATCCAAAAATTCATTAATCTTCGGAGCCGGAATACCGCTGCGCTTTTTTGTGCTGAGCCTGTTTATCAAGCTATCCGATGATCTTAATTTTTTGAATTATTTTACCTTAAATACGCTGTTCAATACACAGAACATACTGTCCGGCAGTAGTTATCAGGAAGAATTTGTGATTATGGGCATATTTGCAATCGCATTTTATACAATTGGTATTGTATGGTTTCTAAAGAAAGACCTGCCGCTGTAAATAAGAAAACTCTTGCTATCAGTATTCCAATATACTATAATAACTTTTGAAAAGACTGATTAGAAGTAACAGGGCGGCTTGTCTGAACTGTCGCGGATAAGAAACAATACATTGAAGTTAAGGAGGAATTGCTATGCTGACTGATGAGGAAAAATTGTGGCAAGTATGGGGACAGGCCGGTTCATTATATGATTTTTGGGCTGCTTCTAAAAACATTAACTACTATCTGCTCTTTGTCCTGTATGCCTTGGATGGACAAAAGGCCATGACACAGAAAAAGGTCTGCAATTCCACAGGTCTGACAAAACAGACGGTAAACAATGTGATCCGATCCCTGAAAAAAGAAGGGTATGTCATCCTCTCACCAGGCACCGGAGACAAACGGGAAAAGCAGGTTTCCTTAACAGAAAAGGGAGCTTCTTATGCACGGGAATTACTGGCGCCGCTTAAGGAATTGGAACACCGCGTACTGCAGATCATGGGAAGGGACAGAGTACAGCAGATGGTTGATTCCATTACTTTGTATAATACGGTCTTTGAGAAAGAAATGGCACGAAAACTGGAAGAATAAATGACTTATATAAATAATTTCTTTGCGAAATTATATCACCCCTATCATTTGGAAAGACTCCAATACAGAATATCAATCGGAAATTTGTAGATCAATACTATAACACGCTTAAAAAGACAAAACCCGTAATGGTACAAAATAAGCAGCCCAGAAGTGAATACTTGCCGCCACAAACGATTGAGCGGATATTCAAGCTGTTATCCTGTGCTTTCAGGCAGGCGGTGAAATGGGAGCTTATAGGAAAGAATCCTTTTGAACTTTCAGATGCATTACCCAAAATAAAGTATAAAAAGCGTGATATATGGGATGCGGAGACTATTTCCAAAGCACTCGATAAATGCAGGGACGGAAAGTTGTATGTTGCAATGAATCTTTCTTTTGCATGTTCTATGAGAGAAGGTGAGATTCTTGGCCTGACCTGGGATATGGTGCACATTTCGGATGAAGACATCAAAGCTGACAATACCTATATAGATATTCAAAAAGAATTGTTGAGAGTATCGAAACGGACGATTGAGATTCTTGATAAAAAGGATATCTACTTTATTTTTCCGCCTCTGATGCCAAATACATCCACAAGGGTTGTCTTAAAGAAGCCAAAGACCGACAGCAGTGTCCGCCGCGTATGGATTCCGAAAACTCTTGCTTATATATTGAAAGACTGGAAAAAGCATCAAGATGATCTGAAAGAATTCCTTGGTGATGAATACCAGGATTTCAATCTTGTTGTGGCTCTTCAGAATGGACGTCCCTGTGAAGGCGGGGTTCTTTTGAAGTCATATATATCACCGTCCTTTTTTGTTTTCATTATATAAGCAGATGTCACTGTCATCAAATGTACGGGACTATGTAACACCAGAAAAAAGCTCTTTGAACAAGTAACTTTTGCCTTTTCAATTAGCAGGATTTTTAGCACGATTTTTGCTCCGATTAGCAGGATGAGCATTTTGATTAGCAAAAACCGCTCCTGCCAATCGGACATTGCTACGAGTTCAAATTTATTCAGAAAATGAGAAACGCCGAAAACCTTGAAAAATCAATGTTTTCGGCGATGTTTTCAGCGTCGCTAAGAGGATTCGAACCTCCGGCCTACCGCTTAGGAGTAGGGCAATTTGCTAGTAGGCAGCTCCCTCTTAGTGTTATATAATCCCTGTATTTCCTTGCTTGTCACGGATTCAGAATGTTAAATGTTATCTCGTACCTTCGTGTGACTGCTGATTTTAAGGTGTTTTAGATGCTCCTTTTAGCAGGTGATTAGCAAGGGGTTTGAATTTAGGGAAATGTTACTCTGTAAAGCCTTTCCCGATTGATACCTGCATTTCACAACTAATCCCAGAATAGTTTAAGCTGTTTGCATTTTTCTAAAGTCACAAATTGTGACCTCAAAAAACTTCTTATTTCTCCGTTTCCAGTTCCAACCTTTGCAGGATGTCTTTGATGATGCCTGCATCTTGAATTAGATTGATTCCAAAACACTTTTTTCCTGCATCTTTCAAAGACGCTCCTATATGATAGGCTGTCGCTCGGTCAAGAATCAAAAACCTGTCATGGAATACTTTGGTGTATTTTATTTTCAATGTCGGGTACTGTGCATTGAAATTCTTAACATCAGCTTTCGTCAGCTTCGTCTGTTTCTGCGTATAAATAGTTACTGCAACATCAGACTTTTTCTTTGAAAGCAGATTCAATGTCCCAACATTCACATATCCGTCTATCAGAGTGATTTCTTTCTCTGCTTTTTGAATTAGACTTACTATCAGACTGAACGCATCGTAAATCTGTCCGTCAAAAAATACCTTTTGGCTGGATTCCTCATGTTCGGATATGTACGCAAAAACTCTTTCAAAACGCTCGTCTGTTTCCGCTTGGTAATTTATCTGGCAAACCTCTATTGCATTTAACCGCTCATACAACAGAGATGTATTTGCCATATACTTCCGCATCTCCACAAAAGTGTCCATAATCCTAATGCTTACTCGGATGGCAACATCACTACGCAAAACAGCAGAAAGCATTGCAATCCCTTGTTCTGTGAATACAAATGGCAATTTCCTACGTCCGCCATATCCATTATCATCCTCCAAACTTGAAATCACAAATTGTGATTTCAAGTTTTCATATTCCTCTTTCGTCAGTTGGAATCGGAATCTTTCTGGAAATCTTGAAATGTTACGCTTTACTGCCTGATTTAATACTCTCGTTTCTACTTGATACAGCATCGCTAAATCACTGTCTATCATAACCTGCTGGTTACGAATAACATATATCATATAT
>CATLEM010000031.1 GCA_949916155.1 uncultured Dorea sp. | reverse complement strand
TGACAGTTTCGTCTCGGAATAAATCTCCTGATAGGAAAGTTCATTGTTAATAATCATATTTTTTAAATGCAAAAAAGCCTGTTCGTTTAATGGTGTCATAAGATCTCCTGTAATTCTTATGCAGATATTCATGTTTATCGTAACTATCATACAATAATCCCCAAAAGTGGTCAATAGAAACAATTAGTAACATTTGCACAAAAACGAGGTATAAAAACTGTGGAAATAAGAGAAAGAAATTTATCCTCTTGACCGGTATACCGGTATGCAGTAGAATAGAATCAGAAAGTGAAATAACGAACGTATTATTTCAGAAACAAACACTTTTAAACATTTATTTAAGAAAGGAAGTAAAGAGATGAAAGTAGGATTTATCGGACTGGGTATCATGGGAAGACCTATGGCAAAGAACATGCTGAAGGCAGGTGTTGATCTTTTGGTAGCTGACCTCAATAAGGAGGCGGTTGCGGACGTTGTAGCTGCAGGAGCAAAGGAAGCGGCATATGCAGAGATTGGAGAACAATGTGAGCGAATCATCATCATGGTTCCAAGCGGCGCAATCTCGAAGTCTATTCTTTTCGGAGAAGGCGGCGTGGCATCTACAATCAAGGCCGGAAGCGTAGTATGCGATATGAGTTCCGTAACGCCGGTAGAATCACAGGAGTGTTATAAGGGACTGAAGGAAAAGGGTGTTGGTTTTGTGGATGCACCCGTATCCGGCGGGGAGCCGGGCGCGGTGGCAGGTACGCTGGCGATTATGGCAGGAGGCGATCAGAAAGATTTTGACGCTATGAAAGAGTATTTTGATATTCTTGGTTCTTCTGCACTGCTGATCGGCGGAAGCGGAAGCGGAAGTGTTACGAAACTTGCGAATCAGGTAATTGTGAATAATACGATTGCTGTTGTATCCGAAGCGTTTGTTCTTGCGGCGAAGGCAGGAGCAGATCCGCAGAAGGTGTATGAGGCGATCCGCGGCGGACTTGCCGGAAGCGCAGTTTTGGATGCCAAGATTCCGATGATCGTGGAGCGTAACTTCAAGCCGGGCGGACCGATCAGAATCAATCATAAGGATATTAAGAATGTTGTTAATACCGCACATTCCATTGATGTTCCGATTCCGTATACTGCCCAGCTGTATGAGATTTTACAGACTTTAAAGATTCATGGGCATATGGAGGACGACCATGGCGGAATCGTACAGTATTTTGAAAAACTGGCAGATGTAGAGGTTAAGAAATTTGATTAGAAGGGGGCGTTGGAAATGTCGTTGAATGCAGAAGTTTTAGATTCTTATAAAAAAGTTGACGAGGCAGTCATTGATGAACTGCTCAATAGAGAAATTGCAGCAAATAATAAAAAAATCGTCGTTCTGGATGACGATCCGACGGGTGTTCAGACTGTCCATGATATTTCCGTATATACGAACTGGGAGAAGGAAAGTATCCGTCAGGGTTTCGAGGAAGAGAACAATCTGTTTTATGTGCTGACAAATTCCAGAGGTTTTACGGTAGAACAGACAACCAAAGCTCACAGAGAAATCGCAGCGGTTGTAGATGAAGTCGCGAAGGAATGCGGGAAAGAGTACATCTTTATCAGCCGCAGTGACAGTACGCTTCGCGGACATTACCCGCTTGAGACAGAGCTTTTGAAGGAAAATTACGAAAAAAATACCGGAAAGACCATTGACGGTGAGATTTTATGTCCATTTTTCAAAGAAGGCGGAAGATTCACCATTGACAATGTACATTATGTGAAGTACGGCGAGGAGCTGGTTCCGGCTAATGAGACGGAATTTGCGAAGGATAAGACTTTTGGCTACAGCGCATCGACCATGCCGGACTATGTGGAGGAAAAGACAAACGGAGCATATAAAGCAGCGGATGTCACATGCATTTCTCTTGAAGACATCCATAATGCAGAGATTGACAAGATTGAAGAGCAGCTTATGGCAGTGAAGGATTTCAATAAGATTATCGTCAATGCGGTTGATTATGCGGATGTAAAAGTATTCTGCATTGCGCTGTACCGTGCGATGGCTAAGGATAAGGTATTCATGTTCCGCACCGCTGCGGCCATCGTCAAGGTTATGGGCGGAGTCAGCACCCAGCCGCTTCTGACAAGAGAGCAGATGGTAGTAAAGGAGACGGCGAACGGCGGGATCGTCGTAGTTGGATCGCACACAGATAAGACAACGAAGCAGGTGGAAGCCTTAAAAGAGTTGACAGACATTGAATTCATTGAGCTGGACGCAACGCTTGTGAAGGACGATGAGGCATTTGAAGCAGAGGTAAAGAGATGTCTTGCGAAGGAGGAAGAATGCATTCAGGCAGGAAAGACTGTCTGCTGTTATACGACGCGCGCCCTGATTACCGCCGATACAGGAGATAAAGAGGATGAGCTTCGTCTTTCCGTGAAGATTTCGGATGCAGTACAGTCACTGGTAGGACGTCTTAGTATTACTCCGAGCTTTGTCATCGCAAAGGGGGGGATTACTTCCAGTGATGTGGGTACAAAAGCTCTTGCCGTAAGAAAGGCGAATGTCCTCGGGCAGATTCGTCCGGGAATTCCCGTATGGCAGACTGGAGAGGAAAGCAAATTCCCGATGACGCCGTATGTAATATTTCCGGGGAATGTGGGAGAAATCAGTACATTGAAAGAGGCTGTAGAGGTACTGATAAATCGGTAGCGTATTAGTGATTGGTTAAAATAAACAAATTCAAACATGCAAATTGTGCATGTATACAAATTTATTGTCAAAAATAAGATTAAGTTGACATATTCTAACATCGGGAGTACAATTAAAACAACAAAAACGAACATACAATGTTCGATTATGAAAGGAGATTTGTCATGCCGCAGTGTGTTGTAATCGCAGATGACCTGACGGGTGCGAATGCTACAGGAGTACTCCTGAAAAATATGAATTACAGAGCCTATACCGTGATGAACACGGAACGGATAGAGCTTTCAACCCTTTATGAATGCGATTGTCTGCTCTATCCTACGGACAGCAGGGGCGTAGAACCAAAGATCGCATATAACCGTGTACAAAATGTCTGCAATCTGCTTAAAAGCGATGAAGTAAAGGTTTATTCCAATCGGATTGACAGTACCTTGCGTGGGAATCTGGGAAGCGAGACGGATGCCATGTTGGATTGTCTCGGAGAAGATTATGTGGCGATTGTGGCGCCCTGCTTCCCCTCGTCGGGAAGAATTGTGATCGGAGGCTATATGCTGGTGAACGGGCTGCCGTTGCATAAGACAGACATTGCCATTGATCCGAAGACGCCGGTAAAGGTGTCAGAGGTGGCGTTGCTTTTTGAGCAGCAGAGCAAGTATCGGGTGTCCTCTATATTGATGAAGGATCTGATGCATGGAAAGCATTATCTTGCTGATCTGATGAATCAGTGCGCAGCCGGAGGAAGCCGGATTATCGTAGTGGACTGCGTGACACAGGAAGATCTGGATCTGATCGCGGATGCGGTGATCACAAGTAAGCTTAAAGCGGTGGCGGTGGATCCGGGAGTGTTTACGGCGACGCTTTCCAGAAAGCTGATCACTCCCTATGAAAAGAAAGAAAAGAACAAGATTCTTGCAGTGGTAGGAAGCGTTAATCCGAATACGAGAAGGCAGATGGAGGAACTGTGGCTGTCACAGCGAACCCATAATGTATTTGTAAATACGAAGACGCTGCTGGAAGGAGAAACTGCGCGGGAGGAGGAGATCGAACGGGTTGCGAAGGAGATTTTGTCCGAGTGTGACAGAAATATCGTCTCCACAGTGACAGGCGACGGGATCTATCCAGAGAACCGGATTGACTTTAAGCCTTATATGGAAAAGTACCAGTGTTCCATGGATGATGTAACCGGACTCATCAACAATGCATTTGCCGAAATCACTTATCGGATATTCAGGGCAGAGCCGACGTTTAAGGGGCTTTATACCAGCGGCGGCGATGTGACCGTATCCGTGTGTGAAAGATTTCACACGGCAGGTTTGAGCCTGATGGATGAGGTTCTTCCTCTTGCCGCCTACGGGCAGTTCTTAAAGGGTGAATTTGAAGGAGTGCACATTATCACCAAGGGCGGGAGTCAAGGCAACAGTGGCGCAATCAATAAGTGTATCACTTATCTGAAAGAGAAACTTTATATTTAAAATCTATTTTGACAATGAAAGGAAGAGAATTATGAAAAGACCATTAATCGCAGTACCTATCGGAGATCCGGCAGGAGTCGGACCGGAAATCGTAGCAAAGTCAGTTGCATCAGAGCAAGTATTTGAGGCGGCGGACTGTATCATTATCGGAGATAAAGCTGTTATGGAAAATGCCGTTAAAATAGCCGGCGAAGGACTATCAGTCAATGTGGTTAAAGAACCGTCGGAGGGTGATTTCCGTAAAGGCATTTTAAATCTCATAGATTTAGGCAATGTTGACCTTGCTGAATTTGAATTTGGAAAGGTCAATGGAATGTGCGGAAAGGCCGCATATGAATATATTGCAAAGAGTATTGAGCTTGCGAATGAAGGTAAAGTCGATGCAGTGGCGACGACCCCGATCAATAAAGAATCACTGCGTGCGGGGGGAATTAATTTTATCGGACACACGGAGATTTTTGGAGCGCTTACCGGTACGGAGGATCCGCTCACGATGTTCGAGACAAACGGCATGCGTGTATTTTTCCTGACAAGGCATGTCTCTCTCAGAGAGATGTTAGACATGATCACGAAGGAACGGATCAAGGATTACGTAAAACGCTGTATGGAGGCGCTTAAAAAACTTGGCGTGAAAGACGGGACGATGGCCATCGCCGGACTGAACCCGCACAGCGGCGAGCATGGTCTGTTTGGATGGGAAGAAGTCAATGAGATCACGCCGGCGGTTGAGGAGCTGAAGGCTGAAGGGTATGATGTGGCAGGACCGATTGGGGCGGATTCCGTGTTCCATCAGGCGGCTCTTGGCAGATATAACAGTGTATTGTCTCTCTATCACGATCAGGGGCATATTGCGACGAAGACGCTGGATTTTGAAAAGACCATTGCCATTACGAACGGAATGCCGATTTTGCGTACGTCGGTTGACCATGGCACAGCATTTGATATTGCCGGAAAAGGGATCGTCAGTGCAGTCAGCATGATTGAGGCGATTCTGTTGGCAGCGAAATACGCACCAAATTTTACAAAATAAATCATAAGGAAGAAGAGGAGGACTATTATGGTAAACGGACTTAGCGGCGAAAGAATGTTAGTTGGCCTTGCGATCGGTATCGCAGTTTTAATATTCTTGGTGCTCAAAACAAAAGTGCAGGCATTTCTGGCGCTCATTATCTGTACGGTGATCGTGGGAGTTGTCGGCGGAATGCCCCTTGTAAACATTACATTGGAAGACGGAAAGACATTCGGTATTGTCAATTCAATTACATCCGGTTTCGGAGGGACGCTGGGAAGTATCGGTATCATCATTGGCTTTGGCGTTATGATGGGACAGATTTTTGAAGTGACAGGAGCCGCCCAGAGGATGGCGCATACATTCTTAAAACTGTTTGGAAAGAAAAGAGAGGAAGAGGCGCTGGCATTAACTGGTTTCCTTGTATCTATCCCGATTTTCTGTGATTCTGGTTTCGTCGTGCTTGCGCCGATTGCAAAGGCAATTTCCAAGGCTACAAAGAAATCTTTTATCGGACTTGGAGTTGCGCTTGCAGCAGGACTTGTAATCACACACTCGCTTGTACCGCCGACACCGGGACCGTTAGGCGTATGCGGTATCTTTGGAGTAGACGTAGGTAAATTCATTCTGCTTACGATCGTGCTTGCAATACCGATGTCCATTGCTTGTATCGCGTATGCAAGAATGTTTCTCTCCAAAAAATACTACCGGATTCCGAACGAGAACGGCGAAGTAGTAGAAGCGCCTTATCAGGAGCCGGATTATGACAATGCGTTTTCTATGGATACAGCAGGAATGCCGGGGACTTTGGTATCTTTCCTCCCATTGATCGTACCGATTATTTTGATCTTGATCAATACGGTAGCGACAGCTCTCGGACAGACGGCAGGAATCATGGAAGTTCTTATTTTCTTGGGACAGCCGATCATTGCGGTAGGACTTGGTTTGATCGTTGCAATCTTTACATTGGGGAAGAATATTGAAAGAAACGAGATTATTGCAGAGATGGAAAAGGGTATGATGTCCGCAGGTATCATCATGCTGGTAACAGGCGGAGGCGGTGCTCTGGGCCAGATCATCAAGGATTCCGGGCTTGGGACCTTTATGGCGGAGGGACTTGCGGGAACCGCAGTTCCGATCATTATCCTCCCGCTTATCATCTCTACGGCAATGAGATTCATTCAGGGTTCCGGTACGGTTGCTATGACAACGGCGGCTGGTATCTCTGCACCGATTCTTGTGGCGGCCAACGTAAGTCCGCTCCTTGGCGCAGTTGCCTGCTGTGTGGGTTCTCTGTTCTTTGGATATTTTAACGACAGCTATTTCTGGGTTGTCAACAGGACGTTAGGGGTACGTGAGGCAAAAGACCAGCTTACAGTATGGTCTGTAACTTCAACGATCGCATGGGCAGTCGGAGTTGTGGAAGTATTGGTATTGAGTATTTTTATGTAATCATGTACAATATAGGCAGTGGGAGTGTTGCTTTCACTGCTTTCATAAATGCAGGAGAAGTATTTATAGAAAGGATGGCAGGAAAGTGGACGCAAATACGGAGAATCGATGTAGAAGAGAGGGTGCGGATATGCTTGCTGCACAGAGACAGTCAAAAATAGTAGAGCTGGTCCAGGAGAAAGGGAGCGTACAGGTGGAGGAGCTGGCGCAGGAGCTTAATGTCAGCGCCATGACCATACGGAGAGATCTGGTAAAGCTTCAGAAAGAAGATGTCCTTAAGAGATGCCACGGTGGCGCGGTCGCCAAGCAGGAAGTGACCTACGCGGACAAGCAGACAAGCTGTATGGATACAAAGCGAAGGCTTGCTAAGATCAGCGCATCCCTTGTGGGGAAGGGGGATACGGTCTTTCTTGATGCGGGTACGACGACATTTGAGATCGCCCGGTTGATCAAAGACATTCCGGAGGTTATGATCGTGACCAATGATCTAGAGATCGCGCAGCTTTTAAAGAACAGCGAAGCGGAACTTTTTATCTGCGGAGGGCATGTCCAGAAGTCTACAGGCAGTATGTTCGGACATTATGCCACGCAGATGCTTGAGGATTTTAAGTTCGATATCGGCTTTTTCGGCGCGGCATCCATCAATGAGGATTTTGAGGTGATGACGCCTACCATTGACAAGATGTGGTTAAAGCGCCATACCCCAAAGCAGTGCAGGAAATCCTATCTTGTAGCGGATGAATCCAAATTCGGCAAGCAGGCGATGTCAAGGATTAACGATCTGGGAGATTACACAGGTATCGTGACAGATAAGGAATTTACCGAGGATGAGCAGGAGAAGTTAGAAAAACTTCATGCTGTCATTATCCGCTGAAATAGAATTTATAACCTGTGTGGCTTCGGTCCGCCGAATATGACTTCGAAGGTGCAGCCGCCTTCCTCGGTATCTCTTACCCGAAGTTTTATATGCTGAAGTTTTGCGAGTCTGGCGGCGATTGCCAGACCGAGGCCGAAATGCGTCTTCTCATTCCGCGATTTATCCTGCCGGTAGAACGGGTCGAAGATTAGTTCCTTTTCTTCGTCGCTGATCCCCGGTCCGAAGTCCGTTACGCAGGCGGTTATATGAGAGTGTGAACGTGAAGCGCCAAGAATGATCTTTCCGGTATCCGAAAGACCGTATGATATGGCGTTGTCTAAAAGAATAGTCAGTATCTGCAGGCATAATTCAGGATCTGCGTACACAGGCGGGAGTGATTCTTCGGGGAGAGTAAGAAGAATAGTCCCGTTTTTTGCGCTGCATAAAGGCTCATACATCTCCATCAAGTGAAGAAGCATCTCGTCAAGTTCAAAATACCGCATGTTAATATTCCATTTTTCCTGCTGCAAGGAGGAAAGCAGCAGAAGTTTTTTTACAAGTGCATTTCCCCGCTGGCATTCGTCTTTGATAATATTCAGAAATTTTTCCTGTTGTCCGGGCGTGTGGACGGCAGCGTCGGCGGCGGTTCGGATCACGGCGAGAGGCGAACGCAGCTCATGGGAAGCCGATGCTGTAAAGTCCTGCTGCTTCAGATACATCTCCTCTAATGGCTTTAAGGAGCGGCTAACGAAGCTCCTTCCGGTCAAAAACAGGAGAAAGATCCCAAGAATATCAATCAACAGATAGAGAAATATGTTTTGCATAAACCTCATTTTGCTCTCGGTAATATCCTGAAGCAGAATGAGTTTTTTATATCCGGAGTCTGTTTGCGTGATCAGCACGCAGCCCAGATAAGAATCACGGTAATCTCCGGTGATCTCAAAGACGGAGGATTGCAGGAGACTGGAAGAAATGGGGTGGGAATTGGGATAGATTCCCTCGTTTTCCGCCATATTTTTAAGCTTTTTAAAAAGCTTATGCCGGCCGGTTTTGGTTCTGTAAGTGCCGGGAAAGAAGAAGGGCGAGTCATTTTCTTCTATATATATGATGAGATTGTGCATCACTTCTAACTGTGCGAGATAGGAGTCCGTAAAGGTGGAGTCTGTCTGAAGCTTTGACGTCAGGGTAAAAATGTGGTCGGAAAAAGAAGCCTCCCTGCGGCTTTGCTGGGAAGAGAGGTAGAATAAAAAGGTACTCATAAGGATGACAGTCAGGATCATCCCTGTGCTGAAAGTATAAAGTCTGACTAATTTTTTCTGCAATTCAGGAAACATGGGCGCCCTCCATCCGATATCCGAGACCGTGGACGGTTCGTATGACAGTCCGGCTGTTTAATGTGCGCAGGTGTTTTCTGAGAAAATAGATATAAGTATCCAGATTCCCTTCCTCTACGATTCCGTCCGGTCCCCATACACGGTTGAAAATCTGTTCTCTTGCCAGAGTCTGTTCGGGGTTTTTGAGGAAGAACTCCAAAAGAAGCGCCTCCCGTCCGGACAGGCGGAACTCTTTATCCCCGCAGGTAAGGAGCCTGACGTTCGGCTCGAAGCTGATATCCAGGTAAGCGAGGGTTTCATGCTCAGTCAGCGCCTTCGGTCTTCTTGAAAGCGCCCGAATCCGCGCCATCAGTTCTTCTATGGCGTAAGGCTTTACAAGGTAATCGTCAGCTCCGCAGTCAAGTCCGTCGATACGGTCGTTGACAGATCCGAGAGCTGTCGTCAGTATAATGGGCGTGGTGATCTTATTTTGGCGGATGGAGCGGAGTATGGATAATCCGTCAATTTCCGGAAGCATACGGTCTAAGAGTATCAGGTCATAAACCCCGTTCATCGCACAGTACAGCGCATCGCTTCCGGTATGGCAGCAGTCGGTGCGGTGACCTTGTTCATCTAGCTGTTGTTTTAAGGCGCTGCAAAGCTCTCTGTCGTCTTCTATGATCAAGATATGCATAAATGTTCCTTCTTTCTTAAATGTTCTCTGTAAAATATATCATAACAGACAAATCTCAAAAAATTCTTTAAGATTTTATGAGATTTTTCAAAGTCTTTTTGAGAAACCGCTGATATAGTGTTATGCATAAGAAATAAGGAGGTTGATCAAATGATAAGCAAAAATTTCAGATGTATGTTACTGATTATGCTGACAGTTGTGCTGGCATCAGCCATGCTGAACGGATGTGCCCGGACGGCAGAGAAAGAAAAGGAAAAAGGCGCTGAGGGAAGCAAAGCTGCGAAGGGAAGATATGTGGAAGAAGAGATAGAGCTTCCGTTTGGAAAAGGAGAGCGGGGGCTTAATATTGCAAAAACAAAAGAGGGAAATCTGGTGCTTTTTTCCAGCGTAGAAGATACAGAAGTTAACCGCTATGAATATACCGGCGGTTCCTGGAAAAAAACTCCTCTTGACTGGATTTTGAAGGCGTGCAAAAAAAACATTTATCCGCTTGAGGTGTATGAGACGAAAGACGGCGTACAATTTGTGACTGCGACGGAGGAGGACCGGAAGACCCATATTTTCAAAAGTACGGATGCAAAGAACTGGGAAGAGTTAAAAATTCCGTACCTTGAGAAAAAGACAGAGTACGGATATCCGCATATTGCAGGCTTTTTGATTGACGACGGGGGGAATTACTGGCTTCAGGATATCTACAACGCAAAGATTATTATAGTGTCTGCGGATACACAGGAAACGATCAAAGAGATTGGGACCAGGGAGACGGGTTCCGATTCCCAGAAGCTGATGTTTGCCGGAGAAGATAAAACGGTGGCTGTAAATACAGAGGATGGGAAATATACGGTCTACAGTAAGAATCTGGAGGAACTGGGAACATTTTCCTATGATGGGGATGAGAGCGGGCAGATGTGCCATGACGGGAAAAACTGGTATATGGTTACGGCGGAAGGCATCGCGCGTATGAGGACCGGGGATGACAGCCGGGAAGTACTCATGGACGGAAGTATGGGAGCAATGGGTTCTCCGGTAAATTCCGCTGAAGGAATGGTCTGCAGGGATGACGGGGAAGTCTATGTACTGTATGTGCAGTGGAAGACGATGACCTACAGTCTCGCCCGCTATGTATATGACAAGGAAGTCGCCGCTGTGCCGGAGCATACGCTTCAGGTATTCGGGCTTTTAGAGAGCGATACGATCCGGCAGGCAGTCGTCGGGTTTCAGAGAAAGAATCCGAATGTAAAAGTGGAATTTAATAACTCCGGGAAAGGAGCAGGGGAGATCTCCTCTGATGATATCCGGACTCTGAATACAGAGCTTCTTAGCGGAAAGGGAGCGGATGTGCTGCTGCTTAACGGGCTTCCGGCAGATGCTTATATTGAAAAGGGAGTTCTTTCTGATCTGACAGGTATTGCAAAAAAAATGATGGAAGATAACGCTTACCTGGAAAATATCATGAAGAATACCGTGCAAAAAGACAAAAAAGTATATGGCATACCTGTAAAATTTACAGTTCCTGTTATGTATGGAGATGAGCAGATCAAAAAAGCGCTTGATTCACTGGACAGCCTGAAGGCGTATGTTGAGAAAAATCCGGATGCGGGGATATTCGGAGTTACGAATAAAGAATATATCCGGGACTTCCTGTTCCAGATGTATCACGAGGAGCTGATTAAGAAGGATGGCTCTGTAGATAAAGCTAAGATGGAGGAGCTTTTGGAGCTTTCTAAAGATATAGAAAAGAATTCGAAGACGGATTTCTTTGAAGGAGAGGATATGAGGAGCGAACAGGATACATTGTTTGCCAATCCCGGAAGTATCTATATTGTGAAGCATCCGGATATGGTGGCGACAGACAGAGTGTCCAGCCTGTCGGATATGGTGATACCATATGAGATTGCGCGTGAGAAGAAGTTTAAGATCGAAGCTCTCAAAGATTATTACATACCAGAAGCAATCGCCGGAATCAACAGCAATACGAAGGAGAAAGAGATAGCGGAGGAGTTTTTAAGATACCTGTTTTCAGAGGAACTGCAGAAGGCGAAGCTTGACGATGGATTCCCGGTTATGCTTTCGGCGCTGGAAGAGAAAAAGCAGGAAGTGAACGACCAATATGCATCCGTCTTTTCTTTGGCGGTAGGCGGTAATATCGACGGAGAAGATTTTTCGATAAGCGCGCAGTATCCGACGGAGGAAGAAGTAGAAGGCTTTATAGGACTGTGCAAAGCTCTTAAGAATCCCGCGGATCAGGACCGGGCAGTATGGGATATTTACCGGAACGAAGCAGATAAAGTTCTTGAAGGAAGTATTAAGGCGAAAGAAGGTGCGGAAAATATCAGGAAGAAAGTGGAGCTGTATCTTGCGGAATAAAAGAACGGGGGGCAGGGGCATATGGCTGTTCCTGCTCCCGAATCTTATCGGGACGGCGGGGTTTGTGCTGATTCCATTTGCAGATGTGTTCCGGCGCTCCTGTCTTAAGGCAGTCGGAGGCGGGTTCGTGGGGCTGGAAAATTACCGTGAAGTGATAGAGAATAAAGCTTTCCGGCTTGCCGCCGCGAATACAGGAAAGTTTATGATGATCTGTCTTCCGCTGCTTTTGGCTCTGTCACTTTGTATTGCGGTCCTGTTTCAGAGCGTAGCGGGGATAGGGCGTGGAAAGAAGACGGCTTTTGAAAAAGGAGAAAAGAAATTCTGGGATACAGGGTGGATGAAAAGCGGATTTATGCTTCCGATGGCGATTCCGGCGGCGTCTGTTGTTGTGTTCTTTCAGATGCTTTTTGACGAAAAGGGATGGCTTAATATGCTGGCGGGAAGGCTTGGTTTTCGGGGAGCGGACTGGCTGAACTGCAGCGCCGCTTTTTGGGTGCTGGTCGCCTGTTATATCTGGAAAAATCTGGGATATGATATGGTTCTCTGGATGACAGGGATCGTCAGTATTGAAAAAGAACAGTATGAGGCGGCCAGAGTACAGGGGGCGGGAGATGCCGCGTGCTTTTACTATATTACATTGCCGCAGCTTAAGGAGACGGCGTTTGTGACGGCGCTTCTCTCTTTTGTCAATGCGTTTCGGGTATTCCGGGAAGCTTATCTTCTGTCGGGAGATTACCCTCATGAAAGCATCTATATGCTGCAGCACCTGTTCAACAACTGGTTTGTGAATCTTGATATTCAGAAGCTTACGGCGGCAGCCTCCCTGCTTGTGCTTGCAACCGGCGGGATCCTGTTTGCAGGCGGCGTATTGCTGCGGCTTCTTTCTGCGGATTATGACGGCTGAATGTGAGAAACCGCAGGCGGAGTAAAATCAGAAGGAGCGGACAAAACGGATCGTAAAGAAAGGGATGAAAAATTTTATGCGAAAAAAGAGACCGGGATTGATTCTGGCGCGGGTTGTTTTAGCGGTGCTGCTTGTTGTTATGGTAATGCCTCTTGTCATGCTGTGTACCAATTCCCTGATGGGGAAACAGGAGCTTATCGAAAAGTGCGGGGCGGTTCTCTCAGATTACGGAACGCAGACAAAGTTCAGCCTGTTCCCTCAGTACCCTACTCTCCGGGCGTATGTAAGGCTTCTTTTAGATTCGCCAGAATACTTTAAAGCTTTCTGGAATTCGGCGCTTTTAACCGGCGGAGTGCTTGCCGGACAGCTCTTTCTGACAGTTCCGGCAGCATGGGCGTTCGCGCGTTTTGATTTTCCGGGGAAATCCGCGATCAGATTTTTGTATATGATGCTTTTGATCCTTCCGTTTCAGGTAACGATGGTGTCGAGTTATCTGGTGCTTGATTTCTTAAAGCTTTTAGACACATATCCGGCTGTCATACTGCCCGGTGTGTTTTCGGCTCTTCCGCTGTTTATTCTTTCAAAATCTTTTGCCGCGATTCCGAGAGAGACGATTGAAGCGGCGAAAATTGACGGTGCGGGGAACTTCTGTATTTTTGCCAGGATTGGCATACCGCTTGGAATGCCGGGAATCTTTTCTGTTCTGGTGCTTGGCTTTCTGGAATACTGGAACGCAGTGGAGCAGCCGCTTACGTACTTGAAGACGGAGGCGTTAAAACCGTTATCTTTGTATCTTCCGATGATGGCGGCGGAAGAGATACAGACTGCGTTTGCCGCATCTATCATTACGCTTTTTCCGGCAGTTCTCTTATTTTTGTGCGGACGGGAAAGTCTTGAGAAGGGCATCGCCTCTTCGGGAAGCTTTTAAAGGAGGAATAGGAAAGTGAAGACAGGCAGAAGATTGGCTGTGAAGGTATTTTTAATATTTATCGCTGTTATGGCTGTATGCACGGTGCTTTCCCGTATTGCGGATTCCGTGCTGGTCGCGCAGGTTAAAACGGAGAGCGCGGGGCGCGGCAGGCTTTCTTATATCTATGAAGGGCAAGGAGATATCGTGCCGAAGAAGGAAGAAAAGATATTTTTATGGGAAGGGCAGCAGGTGGAATGGTCGGCTCCGAAGGGCAGCGAAGTAAAAAAAGGAAAATGTCTGGTTCGGTTCAGAAAGGAATATCTTAAGCAGGAGATTGAGAAAAAACAGTCTGAATTAACGCAGTTAGAGCTGCAGGAGAAGGGACAGCAGATATCCGCCAGAAAACCTGCCAGAGTATCTTCGGCAGAGGGCGCGTATCAGGCTCTTTTGCAGGCAAAAAAGAAGCTTAAGACAGCAGAAAAGCAAGAGTCAGGAGCAAAGAAAGCATGGGAAGCTTACAAAAAAAAGATATCAGATAAGAAAAAAGAAACCGATCAAGAGGATGATGCAGAACAGGAAAAACAAGAGCCGGATGCAGAGGAAGATCTACTGAAAGAGCAGGAGCTTAAAGAAGCATATCTGGCGAAAAAAACAGAGACAGAGATTGCAAGAGATGCAAAATCAGAGGCGCAGTCTGCTTATAACCTGGCGAAAAAAGAAGACGCCGCGCAGGATAAGAATAATGCGGATGCGCAGGCCGCGGCAAAGACAAGCGCGCAGGCTGCTGGTGAACAGGTAAAAGACGTCAGGAAAGAACTTAAGCTATTGAAAGAATATAAGAAGGCGGGAGGGGAGATTTTAGCAGATCAGGATTGTACGGTGCTTGAAAATAATATAGAGACCGGGATCATTACTGCCGGGACAGAGTATATGACCATTGGAAGCAGCGGGTGGAAGCTTAAGGGAGAGATTGGGAAGGAAGATAAGAGCAAGGTTATAGAAGGCGCACAGGTCACGGTTCAGTTTGATTCCGGAAAAAAGACGGAGGCAGAGATAGAGTCTGTAGAGAAGGAAGAAAGCAAGGCGGATGAAAATCAGGAGGAGCAGGAAGAGTACTGCTGGTATGCGTTGCTGTCGGAAGAATCGGTGGCAGAAGAATCAGGGACATTTACCTGGAAGATGGAAGTGGAATCAGAAGATGAATACGAGCAGGTGATCCCCTTATCCGCGCTCCGTGAAGATGTAGAAGGGGCGTATTGCCTGATCATCACGGAGACAGAACAGATGCTTGGGACGCAGCAGGAGGCAAAGCGTGTTCCCGTTACCGTACTTGAGAAAGACGGAGTAAAGGCGGCGATTACCTCAGAACTTGGAAAAGAAGACCGGATTATCGTATCCTCTGAAAAATTTGTGGCGGGAGGTGACAGGGTACGGATAAAAGAGTAATCAAAACGGCTGTTTATCTTTGTATCTTTGTATTATTAAACCTTCTTGTCATCGGCTGGCTGCGGGAGCTTTTCTGGTACTCGGACATGGTGGGAATGGCGTACGGAAAAGAACAGATCACAGAGGAGACGCTTAAGCAGATCGTTAAGGGGAGTGAAACAGATCAGATATTTTCCGAGGCGGTTCTGTGGAAATCAGAAGGGAAAGTGCCCGTCTGTGCCGAGAATACAGAAAGGGAACAGATAGTATCGCTGTATCAGATGAAAGGGCAGCAGAGCGCTGTTTTTGGAAAAGGTCTTTGTGCCGGACGATATTTTACAGAGGGGGAGACTTCGGTATGCCTGCTGGACAGAGAAACCGTAAGGACTTTATTTGGTTCGGACCATGTGCTTGGGATGAAAGTCAGGTGGGAGGATACGGAGTATGAGATTGCAGGGATTTTAAAAGGGCGGCAGTCGCTGTGCGTCATTCCGGCAAAGGAGGGAGCTTTATATGACGGCGTTGCCGGGAAAAAGGCAGAAAAGACCGTATCCTCAAAGATGGCGTTTGGCACGCTGGAAACAGCGGCCGCAGGGTTGGGGGAGCAGAGAATTGACGGGCACCTGTATTATATGACGGCGTGTCTGCTCTATTTTCTTTTGACGGCGGTAAACTTAACAGTATTTGCGGTAAAAGCCGGAAAGAGAAAAATTGTTGCAGCTTTGTGCGCAGTTTTGGCGATAGAGATACTTATAATGGGAATTGCCTTTGCGGCGCCCGGAAGTGATTATCTGCCTTCGTACTGGTCAGACTTCGATTTTTTTGTGCAGCTTTTTAAAGAAAAAGAGGCGCAGGTACGGGAACTTTCCCATCATCAGGAGTTTGTCTCATGGCAGCAGATGTTCGGAACATGGCTTCGCAGCATCAATATGGAGATTGTCGTTTTCTTTTTCGCGAATAGATGCAGGATATCCAAAGAATGATTGATTAAGACTTTACATCCAAATTGCCGGTTGATATAATAAAAATATGAAATAAACGGCACTTCAGAAAGTGGGTGATCATATGACTGAAAAAGAAATGCTGCAAAAAAATATTGAAGAGTTTTCAAGATTACAGACTTATATGCTTCTGGCTGAAAAAGATTCGGAAACTTACAAGGCTATGAAAATAAGATATATTGAATTGAAGATTATACTCACATCATCAGGTATCAATCTGACAGAAATCGACAGGATAAAAGAATGACCGGCATTGATAAACAGAAGAATCTCCACTGCGTAAAACAGCGGAGATTCTTCTATTTATTCATCTGTATGTGTCATCTTATACGGAAGATACATATGGACGGATTCGATACGGTTCTTATCCAGAGATTCGATTACGAGCCGGATATTATCCTCCGTCACGAGGGAATCACCTGTCTCCGGGAAGCGGTCAAGGCGTTCGATGATAAAGCCGCCCAGCGAATCATAATCCTCGGATTCCAAAGACAGATCGAGCCTGTCATTCAAATCGTCCAGATTCATAGAACCTTCAATTATATATTCATTTTCAGAAATTTCATGAATAAAATCCTCTTCATTCTCATCATATTCGTCATGGATCTCCCCGACGATCTCTTCCAGCAGGTCTTCCAGAGTAATAAGTCCGGCTGTTTCGCCATATTCATCTAATACGATGGCTATATTGAAAGAGGCCTGACGCATCTCCACGAGAAGCTCGGAGATATTCTTATACTCATAAGTGAAATAAGCCTCCCGCAGAATATCCCTGATATGGAATTCCTTTGTGTTATCGAACAGCAGCAGATCCTTCATGTTGATCGTACCGACCACATTGTCGGTAGTATCCTCAAAGACGGGAAGACGCGTGAACTTATCCTCGCGGAAAATCTCAAGCAGTTCCTCATATGTGCTGTTCACATCAGCAAACGTTACATGAACGCGCGGCACCATTACGTCTTTGGCTTTTGCGTCGCCTAAGTCGAACACGTTATAGATCATCTCCCGTTCGTCGGATTCGATCACACCGTCTTCGTGGCTTACATCGACAATCGTACGCAATTCTGTCTCGGTCATGATATTATTCTTGGCATTGGGGTCTACACGCATAAGGATAAGGACACCCTTTGCCAGCCCGTTGATCAGGATAATCACCGGTGTTGCGGCTTTCATAAAAATATGAATGATACCTGCATAGGCCAGAGACATCTTTTCTGCGTGAAGGGCTGCCATGGTCTTCGGCGTAATCTCACCGAACAGGAGGATCGCGATCGTTAAAACTGCGCTTGCGGCAGCGACCATCGAACCGCCCAGGCTGTATGCCAGCGTTGTCGTAAGCGATGCGGCCGAAAGGTTTACGATGTTATTTCCAATCAGAATGGCGCTTAACATCTTACCGGAATCATCGGTAATCTTTAATACAGTCTGCGCCCGCTTGTTTCCTTCGTCGGCCAGACTGCGGATCCGGATCCGGTTTACGGTTGTCAATGCAGTCTCCGCTGATGAGAAGAATGCGGAAAGCATTAACAGAATAAATAAAATTATCAGTTGCGCGGCGTCACCCGAGTCCACTTGTAAATCAACTCCTTTTAAAATAGATTATATAGACTTTAATATAACGCATTTGTGCGGAATTTGCAAGTGTGCGTTGAATTTGAATTGTAATTAGTGTATGATAAATTTAAAAAATGAATCGTTGTCAAGGAGAAGATAGATACTGTTATGAATCAGAGATTTTATGATCAATTAAAAAATATTCTGTCAGAAGAGAAGATCAGGCTTGATGAGCCTATGGAAAAACATACGACTTTCCGTGTGGGAGGGCCGGCGGATTATTTTGTGACTCCCGCTTCGGGAGAGGAGCTTAAGGAAGTGATCGCCTGCTGTAAAAAAGAGGAGATTCCTTACTATATTATCGGGAACGGAAGCAATCTGCTGGTGTCGGACGACGGATACCGGGGAGCTGTGATCCAGGTTTTTAAGAACATGAACCGGATAGAGACGGATGGAAACTGTATCAGGGCGCAGGCAGGCGCGCTGTTATCCGGCATTGCCGCAAAAGCTCTGGAGAGCGGCCTTGCGGGATTTGAGTTCGCGTCGGGGATACCGGGTACATTGGGAGGCGCCTGTGTGATGAATGCAGGGGCCTACGGCGGTGAGATGAAGGATGTCTTAAAGCAGGTGACGGTGCTCTCGCAGGAAGGAAAGATATTTTCGATACCGGTGCAAGATCTCGAACTGGGATACCGGACAAGTGTGATCGCTAAAAATAATTATATCGTGCTTGAGGCAGAGATTGAATTGAGAAACGGCGATATACAGGAGATAAAGGCATTGATGGAAGAACTGAAAGAAAGGCGGGTGTCAAAGCAGCCTCTGGAGTTCCCCAGCGCCGGAAGCACATTCAAAAGGCCGGAAGGATATTTTGCGGGTAAGCTCATTCAGGATGCCGGCCTTAGAGGTTTTAAAGTGGGAGGCGCACAGGTATCAGAAAAACACTGCGGCTTTGTGATTAACAGAGACCATGCCGCGGCTGCGGATATCGCAGAGCTGATGAGGCAGGTATCAGAGAGGGTGTATGCGGACGCCGGGGTTTTGCTGGAGCCGGAAGTAAAAAGGTTAGGAGAATTCTAATATGCGGTTTGTTGTAGTTACGGGAATGTCGGGGGCAGGTAAGAGTACTGCTCTTAAGATGCTGGAGGATATGGGGTATTTTTGTGTGGATAACGTCCCGCCCCAGATGCTGGAAAAATTCGCCCAGCTGGGGCGCACCTCCCGCGGGAACGCCCAACGGATGGCTATGGTGGTGGATTCCCGCGGCGGGGAGATGTTCGCCGATTTCACCGGGGCCCTGGAGCAGCTACGGGCCGGGGGCTATCCCTTCCGTCTCCTCTTCCTAGACTCCGATGACGAAACCCTCCTGCGCCGGTACAAGGAGGGGCGGCGGCGCCACCCCCTGCGGGAGCGGGACGCCCTTACCATCGAGGACGCCATCACCCAGGAGCGAAAGCTGCTGGAAAAGGCCCGCCAGCAGGCGGATGTTATCTTTGATACCAGCCTGCTCACCCCCGCCCAGCTGCGGGAGCGGGTGGTGCAGACCTTCCTTGCCAGCCCCGCCCAGGGGATGATTACCCAGTGCATCTCCTTCGGCTTCAAAAACGGGCTGCCCAAGGAGGCGGACCTGGTCTTTGATGTGCGCTGCCTCCCCAACCCCTTCTACGTCCCGGAGCTGCGGGAGCACACCGGCCTGGAGGCCCCAGTGCGGGATTATGTCATGGCCGCCCCGGAAAGCCGGGAGCTGTTGCGCCGCCTCTTTGAGCTGGTGGATTTCCTCCTGCCCCTCTACCAGGAGGAGGGCAAAAGCCAGCTGACCATCGCCACCGGCTGCACCGGCGGCCGCCACCGCTCGGTGGCCTTCGCCCAGGCCCTGGGGGAGCACCTGCGGGAGCAG
>CATLEM010000030.1 GCA_949916155.1 uncultured Dorea sp. | reverse complement strand
AACATGGTTCGACCGTCCCCTGTCCGTGGCAGGAAGAGTGATCGTGAAGACGGATACGGGGCTTGAGACAAGGCTTTTGGACATCGACAGAGATCTCCTGATGATCCCGAGCCTTGCGATCCATATGGACCGTACTGTCAATGACGGGAAGAAGTTTAACAAACAGGTGGATATGTTGCCGGTATTTTCCGGAGAGGCAAAGGAGCCGGGCGCGGTTAAGCGGCTGGCGGCAGAGGAGCTTAACGTGGCGGCAGAAGATATCTACGGGATGGATCTTTTCCTCTATAACCGGATGGCTCCGGCAGTGTGGGGGAGCGAGGGCGAGTTCTTCTCCTGTCCGCAGCTTGATGACCTGGAGTGCGCGTTCGCTTCGCTGAGAGGATTCTTAGCCGGGAACAATGAGAAGAATGTGAATGTGTTCGCCTGCTTTGACAACGAAGAAGTGGGTTCCGGCACGAAGCAGGGCGCCGGCTCTACGTTCCTGTTCGATGTGCTCTGGCGGATCAACCGGGCGCTTTTAAAGGATGAGGAAGATTTTTACCGGGCGCTGGCAGGGAGTTTCCTGTTAAGCTGCGACAATGCCCACGCGGTGCATCCCAATTACAAGGAGAAGACGGACGCTACCAACTGCGTCTATATGAACGGGGGCATCGTAGTGAAATCCCACGCCGGGCAGAAATACACCAGCGATGCGGTGAGCATCGCCGTGATGAAGGCAATCTGCGAGAAGGCGGACGTTCCGCTGCAGTTTTTCGCGAACCGGTCCGACGAGGCCGGAGGCAGCACCCTGGGCAATATCGCTATGTCCCAGGTGTCGATGAACGCGGTGGATATCGGTCTGCCCCAGCTTGCGATGCATTCTGTCTACGAGACGTGCGGGGTGAAGGACGTAGGATACCTGATCCGCGCGGCGGAAAGCTTCTACGATAGCCATATCAGCGCGTCAGGGGACGGGACGATCCGGATAGAATAGCAGGATAAAGCAATATAGGGAAAAGAAAGGGACAGTGTGAAGATGAAAAAGATACTGATGATCGGAACGGGCGGCACCATCGCCTCCAAAGAAACGGAAGACGGCCTGACTCCGGGGCTTACGCCGGAGGATATCTTATATTATATACCGGATGTGAAACATATCTGCGATGTGGAGACGATCCAGGTGTGTAACTTAGACAGTACAAACGTGAAGCCGGAGCACTGGGCGCTGATGGTAAAGACCATAGAGCAGAATTATTACAGCTATGACGGATTTGTCATCTGCCATGGCACAGATACTTTGGCGTATACTGCCTGCGCGCTGTCCTATATGATACAGAATTCCAACAAGCCGGTTGTCATCACCGGCGCGCAGAAGCCCATCAGCCATGATGTGACAGATGCCAGGACGAATCTCCTTGACAGCTTTATCTACGCTGCGGACCGCCATTCCCAGGGCGTGAACATCGTATTTGACGGCAAGGTTATCGCGGGGACGCGGGCAAAAAAGGAGATGTCGAAGAGCTACAATGCATTTTCCAGCATCAACTTCCCCTACCACGCGGTTATCCGGGACAGGCGGCTGATCCGTTATATCCCGGAGATGCCCTACAAGGAGCGGGTGCAGTTCTATTACAATATGAAGGACAGCGTGTGTGTTCTGAAGCTGATCCCGGGACTTAAACCGGACATCCTTTACTATCTGTTTGAGAATTACGACTGTATCGTGGTAGAGAGCTTCGGCGTGGGCGGCATGCCGAAGTCTTTGACGGACGTGTTCCGGGCGGAGATGAAAAAATGGGAGCAGCAGGGAAAGCACGTGGTCGTGACGACTCAGGTGGTCAATGAGGGCAGCGATATGATGGTGTATGCGGTAGGCAAGACGATCAAAAAGGAGTTCAACCTGATGGAAGCTTACGATATGACCACAGAAGCAGTGATCACGAAGCTGATGTGGCTGATGGGCATGGAAGGGCTGAGCAAGAAAGAGTTCAGGGACCTTTTCTACCAGCAGATCAATTATGATATCTTATTCGCAGAGTAACGGAAATGAGCATTTGGAAATATCAGTATTTTGTGGATGTCATTGAACTTAAGAGCTTTACGAAAGCAGGAAAGAAAAATTACGTGTCACAGACTGCCATAAGCCAGCAGATTTCCCAGCTTGAGAAGAGCATCGGCGGAAAACTCATTAATCGGGGAAATGGGGAAGTCACGCCGACGCAGCTTGGGAAGCTGGTCTACAAAAGAGCGGCGGAGATGCTTAAGCTTGACGAACAGATGCTTATGGAGATTGAGGAGATGAAAAGATCCTCAATCCTCCGTGTAGGCATCGACAGCTCGGTCAGCAAGTCGTTCTGGTGGATGGTGCAGGGTATACTGGATGAATATTATAAAGAAGAGGATTTTCGGTTCGGCAGGCTGGATTATCTGACCGGTTCGATGATGCTGGATAAAAATGATCTGGATATCTACATCGGTTACGGTTTAAGCGGCCGGGACAGGAATCCGAATATCGGGGAGATGCTTCTTTGCCGGAACCGGCTGGGCGTGTATACAGGAGACGCCGGATATAAGGCGGAGGAGAGAACGATCACCTTTGAAGATCTGCGAGGATATGAGGGCGGATACGCTTCGGAGAGCTATCCGTGCAGCACGCAGATACTCCATACGGCAGGCGTGCCTGACTTCGTCAAGGATGTGCGTATGACGGGGAATCTGGAAACGCTGTCGCTGAAGGTGGAGATGAATAACGGCTTTGCCTTTGCGGACAGCCGGTACTTTTCCTTCTGTACAGGGAAGATGCATTTTGTAGAAGGGCTTGTGGAGATGTGCAGCCTGATGGTTTATTACCGGAAAGACTGTATGGAGAAGGAGAAGTTTTTGCGGGACTTTACAGAGAGATTGATCGAGGCGGTCTGATGGCCGCCTTTTAGTCTATTATTTAACGATAGACAAATGTACGTTAATGTTGCTATACTGATAATGGGAAATCTGACGAAGCAGAGAGGTTAAGCTATGGCAGCGATATATTTTCGTACATTGCGGGAGAATGTGGTAGAAGCAATCCGCCAAAAGATCATCAATCAGGAACTAAAGCCGGGAGAGCGGATCGTGGAGATGGATCTTGCGGAGGAGTTCCGGACAAGCCGCGGTCCTGTCCGGGAGGCGCTCAGACAGTTGGAGCACGAGGGGTTTATCGAGTATACCCGGAATGTAGGCTGCACCGTGAAGGACCTTGACCTTCAGGAATCCTTTGAGGTCTATCTAATCAGGGTAAGCTACGAGATCCTTGCTGTCAAATATATGAGCGGCAAAGTGCCGCCGGAGACGATAGCGAATATGGAAAAGGTGCTTAAGAAGATGTCCGGGCTGGATGAAGACCATTACGCGAACGTCTATCTGTATGACAATGAGTTCCACTCCGAGATTGTGAAGATGACAAAGTTAAAGCATCTCTACAGGCTGTGGAGCGAGCTTAACTACGGAAATATCGTTACTGGCTATAACAACGCGCAGGATAAGGGGCGGGTGATCAGGCGTCAGTATGTGGTGCATAAGGAGATCGTGGATGCATGCCGGACGGGAGAAACCGCAAAGATTTGTAAGGTGATCTCAGATCATTATATGCGGACGATCACCAGGCTGATGAAAGAACAGGGAGTGGCGGAGGACGAAGTGCCGTTTTCCAGGGACTTTCTGCTCTAGTGTACTGTCTGCATTATTTCTGGCGAAACTCCGCAGAATATTCGCTCATCGGCAAATAACTGTCCAAATTGCGCAGAATGTTTTCCTGAGAGTGTAGAAAGAAAAGAAGGGATATCGCGGAAGCGGTGTCCTTTTTATATGGGAGTAAAGCCATAGTTTTATTACTATTCACTCTGTTCAAAGCAACATAGTTTTTTCTTATATCCCGGATCAGTTTTATGTATTGGACATATCTTCTGCAACTGCGTAGAATAGATTTAGAATTCTTAATGAGGAGGCTATGTTATGGAGCGAAAGAACAGATGGGAGGGCTACTCGGCGGAGCAGCTTGAAGAGCTGGAGGCTTTGTGCGCCCGGTATAAGACTTCCCTGGATGAGGCAAAGACGGAGAGGGAGAGCGTTAAGCTGGCGGTAAAGCTTGCAAAGGAGTCGAGCTACCGGGATATCCGCCGGTACATAGAGGAAGGAAAGCGGCTTGCGGCGGGAGACAAGGTCTACGCAGAATGTATGGGCAAGACGCTGGTACTGTTTACGATCGGACAGGAGCCGCTTGAATGCGGGATGAATATCCTGGGCGCCCATGTGGATGCGCCGAGGATTGATGTAAAGCAGAACCCGCTTTATGAAGATTCTAAGATGGCGTATCTGGATACCCATTATTACGGCGGGATCAAAAAATATCAGTGGGTGACGCTTCCGATGGCGCTTCACGGCGTGGTGGCGAAGAAGGACGGTTCGGTCCTGGAGGTCGTGATCGGTGAGGATGAAAACGATCCGGTACTGGTCATCACAGATCTGCTGATCCATCTTTCTCAGGAGCAGATCGAGAAGAAAGCGTCGGTTGTCATCGAGGGCGAGAGCCTGGACGTGCTCATCGGCTCTAAGAGTATGGCGGGAGACGGTCTGACGGACGAGGAAAAGAAAGAGACGGTGAAGACGCAGATCTTACGGCTGTTGAAAAATAAATATGACATTGAGGAAGAAGACTTCCTGTCGGCAGAGCTTGAGATCGTTCCGGCCGGTAAGGCGAGGGACTGCGGCCTTGATGCCAGCATGATCATCGGCTACGGGCAGGACGACAGAGTATGCGCGTTCCCTTCCCTGTTCGCTCAATTGGAGACAGAGCATCCGAAGCGGACGGCGTGCTGCATCCTTGTAGATAAGGAAGAGATCGGGAGCGTAGGGGCGACCGGCATGCAGTCGATGTTCTTTGAGAATACGGTGGCAGAGCTTGTGGCGCTTACCGGCGGCGAATCCGCGCTTAAGACAAAACGCGCGCTGGCCAATTCCTATATGCTCTCCTCGGATGTGAGCGCGGCGTATGACCCGTTATATGCCAGCGCATTTGAGAAGAAGAACAGCGCGTATCTGGGACGCGGCCTTGTGTTAAATAAATATACAGGAAACAAGGGAAAGGCCGGTGCCAATGACGCCAATCCGGAGTATATCGCGAAGCTGCGCGCCATATTCGATAAAGAGGACGTGGGCTTCCAGACAGCGGAGCTTGGCCGGGTGGACCTTGGCGGCGGCGGGACGATCGCGTTCATCATGGCGAAGTACGGCATGCAGGTCATCGACAGCGGCGTGGCCGTGCTGTGCATGCACGCGCCCCACGAGGTGACGAGCAAGGCGGATATCTACGAGGCGTACAGAGGATACAAGGCATTTTTGAGAGAGATGGAATAATACAACCCCGATATATTGAAAATATGGTGAGAGTCTGCATATGCAGGCTCTTGTCGTGCGTGGAGAGAATAGAAATGAAGATAGAAAAAGATCAGGTTACAAAAATAATAAAAGAATACGGAATCTTAACGGTAGCAACGATGGGGACCATCGTAGAGAATTATCTGTTCAAATTTCCCAATCACTTTACCTTCGGCGGCGTGACGGGTATCGCGGTGCTTTTAAGCGGTGTGCTTGGCGGCACGCCGAACACTTACGCGTTCATCATCAATATCCTGCTGTTCGGCCTTGGCTTTCTCGTGCTGGGGAAAAGCTTCGGCGTGAAGTCTATCTACGTGACGCTTCTGTTCAGCGTGGGACTGGAGGCGGTCCAGTACATCTACCCGGTCAGCGAGCCGATCACGACACAGCCGGTGCTGGACTGGATATTCGCGTTTGTCATAACGGCGGTGAGCTCAGCCGTTATCTTTAATCTGGGAGCATCCAGCGGCGGTACGGATATCATCGCGCTGATCCTTAAGAAATACACGAATATCAAGATCGGGAAAGCGCTGATGATCGTGGACTTTGTGGTAGTCGTATCCGCGTTTTTCATCTACGGGGCGACGGTGGGCTGCTTTTCTCTGGCCGGGTATCTGGCAAAGGCATTTTTCGTGGACAGCGTGATCGAAAGCCTTAACTCCTACAAATATTTTACGATCATCTCGGAGGATGCGGAGGCGATCTGCACGTTTATCCAGGAGAAGCTTAACCATTCGGCGACGATCTACACCGCGGAGGGAGCGTACGCCCACCGGAAAAAGGTGGTGATCATGACGGTGGTGAACCGCAATCAGGCGATGCGGCTTCGGAACTTTGTCAGGGCGACGGAGCCGGACACATTTATGATGATCACCAACAGCAGCGAGATTATCGGAAACGGGTTCCAGCGGTTTGATTAGGCAGTAAATTTTGCGATACAAATTTCTTATCACTTTCATCATTTTTTCATGTTGGATGTTTTGGGCGAAGGTCTTTATGATTAAAGGCAGGACAAGCCCATTCCCAAAACGGGAGGGCAGAAAGAAGATGAAAGAGAGGAATTTGAAATGGCAAATGGAAAAAAGAAAATGTCGCTGGCGGGACTGATCCTGATGATTTTCACATCGGTGTACGGGTTCAATAATATGCCGCGTTCATTTTATCTGATGGGGTACGGGGCGATACCGTTCTTTCTCGTCTCGGCAGTGATATTTTTCGTTCCCTTCGCGTTCATGATCGCGGAGTACGGCTCTGCGTTCAAGGATGAGCGGGGCGGGATCTTCTCCTGGATGGAGAAATGCGTGAACACGAAGTACGCGTTCGTGGCTACGTTTATGTGGTACACGTCTTATGTGGTGTGGCTGGTCAACATATCTTCGGGAATCATGGTTCCCACATCCAACGCGATCTTCGGGACGGATACGACGGCGGGCTGGTCGCTGTTCGGGCTTAACGGCACCCAGACGCTGGGGATCCTGGGCGTTGTGTTTATCGTGACGGTAACATTTTTCTCAAGCAAGGGGACCGGCGCGATCCAGAAGGTGGCAAGCGTGGGCGGCATCGCGTGTATGGCGCTCAACGGACTTCTGTTCATCGGCGCTTTGCTTGTATTTTTCGGAAATGGCGGGAAACTGCAGCAGCCGCTGCCGGAGCTTTCTGACCTGTTCGTATCGCCGAACCCGGCGTACCACGGGATTATCCCGATCCTGTCGTTCCTTGTGTACGCGCTGTTCGCATACGGCGGGACGGAGGCTGTAGGCGGCCTGGTGGACGAGACAGAAAATCCGGAGAAGAATTTCGGAAAGGGACTTACGATCGCGGCAGTGGTCATCGCCGTCGGCTACGCCCTCGGGATCTTCTGTATGGGCATCTTCACGAACTGGGACGCGGTGCTTGCATCCGATACGGTCCACAAGGGAAATGCGTCCTACGTGATCATGAACAACTTGGGCTATCAGCTTGGCGCGGCGTTCGGCGCGGGCGAGGCGGTCTGCGTGCAGATGGGCAACGGCGTCGCAAGGTTTATGGGGCTGTCGATCGTGTGCTCTTTAAGCGGCGCGGTATTTACGCTGATCTATGCGCCTCTCAAGCAGTTGATCGAGGGAAGCCCGAAGGGACTTTTGCCGGAGAAATTCTGCGAGATGGAGGACGGGATGCCGAAACGGGCGCTTAAGATACAGATGATCGTGGTGGTTGTCATGGTTCTTTTCATCGCCATGGGCGGCGACTCCGCGAGCAAGTTCTTCGACATCCTGACCTGTATGACAAATGTGGCGATGACGCTGCCGTACCTGTTCATCTCGGGCGCGTTCATCAATTTCAAACGGAAGAAAGACATCAAGAAGCCGTTTGTGATCTATAAGAAAGAAAATGTTGCGTTTATCTTTACCGTGCTGGTAACATTTACCGTTATCTTCGCAAATGTATTTACCATCATCCAGCCGGCGATCGACGGGGATGTGAAGACGACGGTGTGGAGCATCGTCGGGCCTGTGCTTTTCACGACGGTCGCACTGGTCCTGCATGCGCGGTATGAGAAAAAGAAGGCGTAAAAATAAACAGCCCCCTCCATGCAGCAGCGGTTTTTTGTACATGCACTATATTTTTGGGCCTCATAAGAAATTCTTATAGCGATTCTCTCTTTTACCTAAAATGCAGTGTTTAAAATTGTAAATTGTTGACAATAGACAAAATACAAAAATATCTATATGATAAGAGTATAGCAAATTTATATTTGGCCGTTGACAATAAGAAAAGAGAGGAGAAAAGAATGGGAGAAACACAAGTAAAACAAAAACACCCAAGAGGATTTTATGCCTGCTGTATTACGTTCACCTTTGAACGGCTGGCATTCTATGGGGCAAAGCCGCTGCTGCTTTTATTTTTGATCACTGCAGTTGCGGAAGGGGGATTAGGTGTGGAGCGGACGGACGCGGCTGTTATGGCGGCGAACTTAACGGCTTACACCTATATGGCGCCGCTGATCGGAGGCGTGATCTGTGACCGTTTTCTGGGAGCGAGGTATGCGATCACCATTGGCTACATCATCATGGCAATCGGTTATGTGGTAGGATTTAAGGCGCAGGGGCCCGGCGGGGTCAATGCGATGATCATCCTGGTTTCCATCGGAACAGGTTTCTTCAAAGGAAACTTAAACGCGCTGATCGGGCGGCAGTACAAGAGCAAGGAGCTTCTGGACGCGGCGTTTTCCATCCAGTATTCCTACGTAAATGTCGGAGCGTTCGTGGGCTCGCTGCTTACCGGATATCTGTACCTGCATTTCTTTAAGCGGGGAGAGGTTCTTGGATTCAGGCAGTGCCTTCTGATGGCTGCGCTGTGGTGCGTCGTGGGTGCGGTATGGTTCGTGCTGAACTGGAAGCATCTCCAGGGACAGGGCATCAAGCCGTTTAAATACCTGACGGACGAGAAGGGCAATATTATCGGCTCCACAGAGGAAGATAAGGGCGATTCGAAAAAGGATGAGCCGCTTACGCCCCTTGAGAAAAACCGCGTGCTTGCCATCGTGCTTGTCTCCGCATTTTCCGTGCTGTTCTGGCTGTTCTACTATCAGCAGGACCTGGCGCTTGTCATCTATATGACGGATTACGTAAAGATGTCCCTGGGATCTTTTGAGATCCCGCCGTCATGGATCACGACCACGTGGAACGGCCTCCTGTGCGTAGCGCTTGGAGGAGTGATGGCGGCAATCTGGAAACGGCTGGCGGCACGTCCCCAGGGAGACCTTAACATGTTCAAGAAAGTGGCATTAAGCTTCCTGTTCGTCGGACTGGCGTTCGGAATAATGGTAGCCTGCGAAGCTGTCCGCGGCGTGGGCGCGGACCCGTCGGTGAAGGCGAGCGTTCTGTGGCCGTTCTTATTCTCTACGGTCATCACCGTAGGCGAGATGTGCTTTTCTCCGCTGCGAAATTCATTCGTCAGCAAGTACGCACCGAAAAAGTACGTGTCGCTCTTAATGGGAGTAATCGCGGTATCTACATTTGGCGCAAATAAGCTCAGTCCGTTCGTGCAGGCGTTCATCGAGAAATTCGATGTGTTCCCGGTATTTGTGGGCATCTTTGCTCTGATGCTGGTGTTCGCGGCACTGATCTGGCTGGCAAACGGGAAGCTCAACAGTCTGGTTGAGGGAAAAGAGTAAGATTAAAAAGACGACGAGAAAAAGAAAGGGGCTGCCGGGAAAGCAATTTGTTTTCCCGGGCAGCCCCATAGTTATAGATATAGGAATATTTTTCCTGATACAGATAAAAATCAGGCTTGTAAAAAATAATCGTCTTGCATATAATAAAAGTAGGAAATCCCTACTTTCCTACTTTTTTTGGAGGTGATCAATTATGGCTGAAGCAGTATTTGTTAACGATGCAAGAGTAATGTCAAAAGGACAGGTTACAATCCCTAAAAATGTACGCGCCGCTCTTGGTGTTGAGACAGGCGACAGAGTGACCTTTATCGTTGATGGTTCAAATGTACGGGTAGTCAATTCTGCCGTATATGTCCTGATGTGTTTACAGAATCAGATGAAAGGCGAGGCAGAGAAGGCAGGCTTTCTCAATGAGGATGATGTTGCAGAATGGATTACCAATTCCCGACGCTGACCTGTGATTATGTAGTTAATGAATTGCATCGCAAATTTCGTGAAAAATTCCCGCACCGTATGACCGAACTGGATGCCTTTTTGTATTCTGCCCTGACTGCCATACAGGTAGTGGCGGTACCGGAAGAGATTTATGAGGCAGAAAACAAAATACGGGATCCGAAAGACCGGCCGATTCTCCGGGCTGCGCTTTCTTCAAACGCAGATTTATTTCTTACCGGTGACAAGGATTTTCTGGAATCGTCTGTGGAAGATCCACGCATTATCAGTGTAGCAGCATTTCTTGAATTATAAAATAAAGCAGAACAATCTGTTTTAATCCGGAACCTCTCCCTGTGCATCCTCAACCGCCATCTTCATAAATTCCGCCATACTTCTTGTAAAATATTTATTCTTCTTATACCAGAAATACACATTCCGCTCGGCCGCCGGGTCATCCAGCTTGTAATAGATGATATTCGAGTTGGGCTTCTGGCTGCGGACGACCGTGTCGCTGACAAAAGAAATCCCCATCTCTTTCTCCGTGAGCTGGTAGGTCATCAGAAGCTGGTCGAGCTTGAGCGTCACCTGAGGTGTCATGCCGGCTCTCTTGCAGATGGCTTCCACCCGCTCCCTTGTGTCATTGTGGGCGCGCAGCACGACGAACGGGTCATTTTCAAAAAGCTTTAAGGAGACGCCTAAAGTCTCTTCTTTGATATGTACCTGATTGAGAATATCCTCCGCCGTCAGTCCGCAGGCAGCAGCGCCTTTATTGCTTTGGAAAGACGCGGGCACCGCCAGCAAAAGATGCTCCTTCATAAAGAATCTTTTTTCGTAGATCTCCGGATCCATGGGATAGTTGTCCACGATCAGATCCAGATCCCCGGAAAACAGCTTTTTCTCAAGCTGGCTCGTATGTCCCTCCACCACATTCATCTTCACGTTCGGATAAGTCTTGTGGAACCGGTGTATGGCATTGGGGAGGACGAAGGCCATGAACAGGAATGTGCCGCCGACGCTCAGCCGCCCGGTGCGGAGCTCATTTAAGTTCCCCACGTAGCTTGCGAACTCCTCTTCCATATCCATCATCTTTTCCGTCATCTTAATATATTTCTTCCCGCACTCGGTAAGCTGTACGGGCGTCATGCTGCGGTCGAAAAGCGGCATCCCGATCTTATTTTCCGTCTTCTTCACCGTGGCGCTTAGGGCCGGCTGGGAAATGTATAAATTTTTCGCGGCCTTTGAAAAGCTTCCCTCTTTGTAAACCTCATAGATGTATCGCATATTTGAAAACATAATATCCTCCTGTTGCAGCAATGTTGTCCTGTATCTAATTCTAAAGCAGTTTTTTTGCGCCTGCAAATACATGAAACAAATAATATATATAAGCTTATAGTTATAATCCTATATGAAAATGTTATAAAAGGCAACCAAGATTGCGTGTGAAAATTATAACCTTGCCGGACGGCAATGGTCAGCCCGGAGGAGACAGACTTATATAAGCTTTTTCATATAACTTCTATATAAATATAGGTATTTGTCAGATACGTATATCCACTCTATAATGATGGCATCAACAAACGAAAGGGGCGTTAATGTTTATGATTCAGCCTGTTAATACACTTTCAAAGCCTGAGTTTTTCATGCAATTATCCGAGCTTTACCGCCAGTACGAAGACGTGAAGGGAAAGGGCTTAAAGCTTAATATGGCGCGGGGGAAACCGGCGGCGTCGCAGCTTGATCTGAGTATGGATATGCTTAAGCTTCCGGCGGACTGCACGCTTTCGGACGGAACGGATGCCAGAAACTACGGGATCCTTGACGGGATCAGCGAGTGCAGGCAGCTTTTTGGGGAGTTGCTTGGCCTTAATCCGGACCAGATAATTATCGGCGGAAATGCGAGTCTTAATACAATGTTTGACACACTTGCATCGCTGTTTTTGTTCGGCACCCAGGGGCATAAACCCTGGAGCAAATTGACCTACGAGGGGCATAAGCCCAAATTCCTCTGCCCGGTTCCGGGCTATGACAGACATTTTACCATGTGCGAGGAGTTGGGCGTTGAGATGATCCCGGTTCCGCTGCTTGCGGACGGGCCGGATATGAAGACTGTCGCTGAACTTGCCGGTGCGGATGAGGATATCAAGGGAATCTGGTGCGTGCCGGTCCACTCCAATCCCCAGGGCGTATGCTACAGCGACGAGACGGTAAGGGCGCTGGCATCTATGGAGACTGCGGCCGGAGATTTCCGGATCTTCTGGGACAATGCTTACGCTGTCCACCATATTTACGAGGAAGTCTCCGTACTCAATATCATCGAGGAATGCGAAAAAGCCGGACATCCAGACCGTCCGTACTTCTTCTTTTCAACCTCGAAGATTACCTTCCCGGGTGCGGGCGTATCTCTGATCTCCTCCAGCGACGCCAACATAAAGGAGCTTAAAAGCCATATGAAGGCCCAGACCATCGGCCATGATAAGCTGAACCAGCTCCGCCATGTACAGTTCTTTAAAACTCCGGAAAATATCCGGCTGCACATGAAAAAGCTGGCAGATGAGCTCCGCCCGAAGTTTGACCTGGTGCTTGACCGCCTTGACGAAGAACTAAAAGGCAGCGGGCTTCTTAAGTGGCACACACCGAAGGGCGGATATTTTATCTCGGTAGACACGCTACCCGGATGTGCGAAACGCACGGTACAGCTTGCAAAAGAAGCGGGCGTTACCCTCACCGGGGCAGGGGCCACATGGCCTTACGGGAAAGACCCGAAGGACAGCAATATCCGTATCGCGCCGTCCTTCCCCACCATCGGCGAGCTTGAAAAAGCCGTTGACATCTTTATCCTCTGCGTAAAGATCGCGGGGATGGAAAAATTATTGTACGAATTGTCCGTGCAGGAGCGGGCAGTATCATAAACCAATATCAAGAAAAATCAAAAAGAGGCAGGAGAGAGGAATAATGAGTAAACAGTATAATCCATATGATAACGTATTAAAAGTAGTGAAAAACGCGGCAGATGTCCTTGGATTTTCCGACAGCGATATCGAGGCGATCAAATATCCGGAGCGCGAGCTTCAGGTGTCCATTCCGGTACGCATGGACGACGGCTCCACGCGTGTATTCCAGGGCTACCGCATCCAGCATTCCACCTCACGCGGCCCGGCAAAGGGCGGCGTCCGTTTCCATCCGGCGGTAAATGCCGATGAGGTGCGGGCACTTGCGGCGTGGATGACGTTTAAGTGCGCGGTAGTCAACATCCCTTACGGCGGCGGCAAAGGCGGCGTTGTCTGCGACCCCAACGAATTGTCGGAAAATGAGATCCGCGCCATTACCAGACGTTTCACCGCAGCCATCGCTCCGCTGATCGGGCCGGAGCAGGATATCCCGGCTCCGGATGTAGGAACCAACGCAAAGGTCATGGGATGGATGATGGATACATACAGTATGTTAAAAGGTCACTGCATACACGGCGTTGTAACCGGAAAGCCCATCGAGCTCGGCGGGGCGCTGGGAAGAAACGAAGCTACCGGCCGCGGTGTTATGTTCACCACGAAGAATATGCTTAAGAAGGCAGGAATGGACATGGCCGGCACTACCGTTGCCATCCAGGGTATGGGCAACGTAGGAAGCATCACCGCAAAGCTTCTTCATCAGGAAGGCATGAAGATTGTGGCGGTAAGCGATGTCTCCGGCGGAATCTATAAGCCGGAAGGATTAGATATCCCGGCGATCCTTGCTTTCCTTTCCAAAGACAGGAAAAACCTGTTGAAAGATTACGATGAGGACGGTCTTACCCGCATTTCCAACGGAGAACTCTTAGAACTTGATGTTCAGGTTCTCGTCCCGGCGGCTCTGGAAAACCAGATCAATGAGGGCAACGCCGACCGGGTCCGCGCCGGGATCATCATCGAGGCTGCCAACGGGCCGATTACCGCGGAGGCTGACCAGATCCTGGAAAAGAAAGGCATCACCGTTGTCCCGGATATCCTTGCCAACGCAGGCGGTGTTGTAGTTTCCTACTTTGAGTGGGTGCAGAACATCCAGTCCGTAAGCTGGACGGAGGAATCAGTGAACGCGAAATTAAAAGAGATCATGGACCCGGCATTTGAAGCCGTATGGAACATTGCCCATGAAAATGACACGACGCTTCGTATGGGCGCTTATCTGATCGCCGTGAAGCGTGTTGTGGACGCGAAGCAGGCAAGAGCGATCTGGCCGTAAGAATTATTATAGAGCAGGAGATAGTCTTGATTGGGGCTGTCTCCTGCTCATTTATCCTGTGATTTTGTGTTAAATGCATGACACAGCCGTTAAAAAAACTACTTTCGTCGAAAACCTTACAAACGGCTTTTATGATGATATAATGGATTTACTGAGGTATAAATGTGTATTTATATTGGGGAAAATCTGACGAAAGAAGGTATGATAAGAATGAGCAGACTAGAGCTTGATTCGCCTAAAAAAGCCCGTATTGTCATGGAAGAGCTTTACAAGGATTTAGAGCGAAGAATTGAATCAAGTCCTCCGGGACTGTGTCCGGTTGATATGTCGCGTGCGTTTCTTGAGCTGTGCCATGCGCAGACCTGTGGGAAATGTGTGCCGTGCCGTATCGGGCTCGGACAGCTTAATCATTTCATCAAGGATGTACTTGACGGAAAAGCAACGATGGAAACTTTAGAGGTGATGGAGCAGACCGCCCTTTCCATTATGGAATCAGCGGACTGCGCGATCGGTTACGAGGCGGCCAATATGGTCTATAAGGGACTGATCGGATACCGTGACGACTATATCGAACATATCGAACACGGACGCTGCACCTGTACATACAGCCAGCCGGTGCCGTGCGTATCTTTATGCCCGGCGCATGTGGATATTCCAGGATATGTGGCGCTGGTAGGAGAAGGACGTTATGCGGATGCCATCAGGCTGATCCGCAAGGACAATCCGTTCCCGACTACCTGCGGTTTTATCTGCGAGCATCCGTGCGAGGCGAGATGCCGCAGGAACATGATGGATGACGCGGTAAATATCCGCGGGCTTAAGCGGGTTGCCGCTGATTTTGCGGGAGAGGTCGATCCTCCGGCGAGCGCGCCTTCTACGGGTAAGCGGGTGGCAGTACTCGGTGGCGGTCCGGGAGGCTTAAGCGCAGCGTATTATCTGCAGCTTATGGGCCATCAGACGACGGTTTATGAGATGCTTCCGAAGCTTGGGGGAATGCTTCGGTACGGTATCCCGAATTACCGTCTGCCGAAAGATCGTCTTGAAGATTATGTAAACGCCATTTTAAAGACGGGAGTGGAAGTAAAGCATGGCCTAAAGATCGGTCCGGATATTACGATCCAGCAGCTTCAGAAGGAATATGACGCTGTACTGATCACGATCGGGGCCAGCACGGATAAGAAGTTAGGTCTTGAGGGAGAGAATGCGGAAGGAATATTCTCCGCAGTGCAGTTCCTTCGAAATGTGGGAAAGAATATCATTATGGATCTTACCGGCAAAGAAGTGGCGGTGATCGGCGGCGGAAATGTTACGATGGATGCCGTACGTACGGCGAAGCGTCTCGGCGCGAAAAAGGTAAGTGTTGTATATAGAAGAAGAATCGCGGATATGACCGCGTTGCCGTCAGAGATTGAGGGTGCGATCGCGGAGGGTATTGAGGTGCAGACACTTAAAGCGCCGTCCTCTCTGGATATTGATGAGAATAATCATGTGAAGGGAATCTATGTATCCCCGCAGATGATCAGTGCCATCAGGGACGGACGCGCCAGCATCCGGCCGACCGGCGAAGAGGATATCTATATTTCGTGCGATATTCTGGTTGTTGCCATCGGGCAGAATATCGAGACAAAGCATTTTGAGGATGCAGGGATACCGGTAAACAGAGGGAAGATTGTCACAAAGAGTAACGGTGCTATCGAAAATCTTCCGGGCGTATTCGCGGGAGGCGATTGTGCCAGCGGACCGGCGTCTGTGATCAAGGCAATCGCGGCGGCGAAGGTTGCGGCGGCCAATATTGACGAGTATCTGGGCTACCATCACGAGATTTCCTGTGATGTGGAGATCCCGGAGGCGCGTCTTGACGACCGCACGCCTTGCGGCAGAGTGAACCTGACCGAACGCGAGGCCTGCGAGAGAGTGAAAGACTGGGACGGCTGCGAGAACTGCATGACCGAGAGGGAGGCAAAGCAGGAGGCGAGCCGGTGCCTGCGGTGCGACCACTTTGGATATGGAATCTTTAAAGGAGGCAGAGAAAAATTATGGTAAATCTTACAATTGATGGAAAGCAAATATCCGTGCAAGAAAACACCACGATCATGGAAGCTGCCGCACAGAACGGGATTCCGATTCCAAAGCTCTGTTATCTGAAAGGGATCAATGAGATCGCGGCGTGTCGTGTGTGCGTGGTAGAATTAGAAGGAAAAGAAAAATTAATTACATCCTGCAACAATGTGGCGGAAGAAGGTATGGTGATCTTTACTAACAGCCCGAAAGTAAGACGGCACAGAAGGAATACTGTAGAGCTGATCCTGTCGCAGCATGACTGTCTGTGCGTGACTTGTACAAGGAGCGGTAACTGCAGTCTGCAGACGGTGGCGAATGATCTGGATATTCTGGAGATACCATTTAAGCAGGAGCTTGAGCATCAGGCATGGAACAGGGAATTTCCGCTGATACGCGAGTCGACGAAGTGTATTAAGTGTATGCGGTGTATTCAGGTGTGCGATAAGGTGCAGGGACTTAATATCTGGGATCTGGAAGGAACCGGCTCCCGTACGACGGTGAATGTATCTGCCCATAAGACGATAGAGGAATCAGCCTGCTCCCTGTGCGGCCAGTGTATCACACACTGTCCGGTAGGGGCGCTTCATGAGCGGAGCGATACAGGAAAGGTATGGAAAGCGATCGCGGATCCGGATAAAATCGTCGTTGCGCAGGTGGCGCCTGCGGTGCGCGCGGCCTGGGGTGAGTATCTGGGACTTGCGCAGGAAGAAGCGACGATCGGAAAGATATTGGACTCACTGAAGCGGATGGGCGTGGATTATGTATTTGACACCTGCTTCTCGGCGGATCTTACGATCATGGAAGAGGGGACAGAGTTCGTCAAGAGATTTACTTCCGGTGAATTAAAGGACCGTCCCATGTTTACATCCTGCTGTCCGGGATGGGTGAGATTTATCAAATCTCAGTTCCCGCATTTGGTGAGATACCTTTCTTCCGCGAAATCTCCGCAGCAGATGTTCGGCGCGGTGATGAAGACTTATTTTGCGCAGAAATTAGGCGTAGATCCGGAAAAGATCTTTACTATCTCTGTGATGCCGTGCGTGGCGAAGAAAGCAGAGCGGGAGATGGAGCTTTTCTATGAGGAATACGCGGGACATGATGTAGATGTGGTGATCACCACCAGAGAACTTGTGCGGATGATCCGTTCCGCCCATATCAGGCCGGATACGCTTGTGGACATTGAGAGCGACCGCCCGATGCAGGAAGGAACCGGCGCAGGCGTGATCTTTGGGGCGACCGGCGGCGTTATGGAGGCGGCTCTTAGAAGCGCGTACTTCCTGATCAAGGGTGAGAATCCTCCGGCGGATGCGTTCAAGGCAGTCCGCGCCCAGGGCTTTAATGAGAACAACGGCGTACAGGAAGCCAATTTCCAGGTAGACGACATAACGGTAAGGACCGCGGTAGTCAGCGGACTTGGCAATACAAGGGCGCTCCTTAACAAGATAGAAAAAGGAGAAGCTCATTATGACTTTGTGGAAGTTATGGCCTGCCCGGGAGGCTGCGTAGGCGGCGGCGGACAGCCGATCCACGACGGCGAGGAACTTGCTTTTGAGAGAGGAAAGAACCTCTACTATCTGGATGAACACGCAGACATAAGGTATTCTCATGAGAATCCGGATATCGACCTGCTCTATAAAGAATTTTTCGGCGAGCCAAACGGACATAAGGCGCATATGCTGCTGCACAGCGACCATTTAGATGATCTGGCGAACGGGAGATAAAATGTAAGTTATTTTTTGATAATCTTAAGATTAAAATCGCTGTATCTTAGTTTTTACTAAGATACAGCGGTTTTTTGGTGAAAATACAGCAATAGTGTAGGATAGAATTTAGGGATAGGCAAGCGGGGTGGAGCAGAGTAAAATATATTTATAAAGAGACAAGGCGAAAAACAGTTAGGGAAAGAGGGAGATTATGCCGGATAAAGTGAAGGTGATTATATATCAGTTTCTACAGCAGATGAGACATTAGATACTGCTAAGTTGTGTATAGAACACAAGCGTTATAAGGATGCCGTTGTATATTTTAATCAGCGTTATGTTGCGACAGATATTTAGAGTGTTAAACTATTATTCTGAAACATATAAGACGATGAGACAGATATCGCCGGCGGGAGTGTAAAATAAAGTGTGCAGTTAGATTTGCAGTATTTCTAACTTACACACTTTATTTTATATTCCCATTGCTCTGTAAGAAATTTATATTTCCAAAACCTCTACGCCCCACGGCTTTAGAATCAGCGGATCACCATGCCGTATCATTCTGCCATCCGACAGGAGAAGAAGCGCGTTATTTCCTTCATAAGAAATAGTCTGTTCTTTTCCGGAATAATTCAGGTAATAGATAATCTCCTTCCCGTCATCATTGAATCCCCGTTTTACAATAATTGGAAATCGGTATCTGGTTTTCAGTAAAGGTTCACACACTGCGGGTGATAGCTTGGCACCGGAGCATCCGTCGGCCGGCATATCCGCCGGAACATCCGCTGCCGTGCAGGCATTGGCGCAGATGTAGACGGTCAGTTCATCAATTGCTGCATCATCCTCAAAATAACAGCCGATATAGTAAGCCTTGCCAAACTTGTACGCATGTTCCGTAATGGCAGAATAATCGCCCCATGCGCCGTGGCGATACGCCGCAAGGGAATCCGCGCCGTCGGGAGTGACAAGTTCCATCCATTCCCGGACGGGAATATTTTTCTTTTTTGAACAGATAGAAAAGTCCAGTGCTGTATTCTGCGGGATTGTAAACTGGTCATAATGGATGCCTAAGATTTCAGCAAGGATATGGGGCTGTGTGTCGTGATAAATCTTCAAATGCCCGTCCGAAAATGCGCTTCGGAAAGTGACAACGAGATGTCCGCCCTCTGCCGTATATTTTTTCAGGGCAAGCAGTGTATCCTCATCTGCTGAGTACAGGCAGGGGACAAAAACTATGCGGTATTCATCCGGATGCATGTCCTGCGGGCAGATGATATCGTACTCAATGTTGTTCCGGTAAAGAGAATCAGCAATCCAACGAAAGACCGTGTTGTAGCTTTGATCCTTTAAGTTTCCGGTGGGGAAACAGTTAAGGCCGGAAAGGGATTCATGGCTTACGAGAATCGCGGCATGGTTTTTCTTTTGCAGATTCCGGATCTTTCCTTCGATTTTCTTAAGCTCCGCGCCGAATTCTGCCGCTTCCCTGTAGGTCTCATTTTCAGAAAGATCATGGGATAGAACGCCTTTCCAGTAGCTTTCAAAGGAATTGTGTATGGAATGCCAGTGCCAGTACATCACGCTGTTTGCGCCGTTAGCCAGATGGCTGTAGGCGCAGAGACGCAGCTGCCCCGGATAGGGGAGCCACTGGGGATTGCCCTGCGCCTGCGTCTCTAAGATCAGATAGTTGCCGCGCTTTAAGGAGCGGGCGATATTGCCGCAGGCAGTTATCTCCGCACCGGTCAGGCCGTCCTGGGAAGGGTGGTAGATGTCTGCTCCGGCCGCATCCATGTAC
>CATLEM010000029.1 GCA_949916155.1 uncultured Dorea sp. | reverse complement strand
TGAAGACGACGAGGTAGATAGTGCGGAGGTGGAAGTGCAGTAATGTATGGAGCTGACCGTAACTAATCGGTCGAGGGCATGACCAGGTAAGGGGAAAGGCGAGGATGGAAAGGAAGAGATTTCAGAGCGTTTCTTGTATGCAGTTTTGAAGGTACATAATAAATAAGGCCCAGTGGCTCAGTTGGTTAGAGCGCCGCCCTGTCACGGCGGAGGTCGAGAGTTCGAGTCTCTTCTGGGTCGGTTTGGGATCTTAGCTCAGCTGGGAGAGCATCTGCCTTACAAGCAGAGGGTCATAGGTTCGAGCCCTATAGGTCCCATTTAATCAGGATGGATTCCCGAGTGGCCAAAGGGGGCAGACTGTAAATCTGTTGCAAGTTGCTTCGGTGGTTCGAATCCACCTCCATCCATTGGTATTGAACTAAACATTTAATGATTTTTGAGTTTAGAGTTCAAGCCGTTCTAAAGTGTAACTTTAGAACATCTTTAAGCGGTCTTTGGTCTGAATGTGCCGATGTGGCTCAATTGGCAGAGCAGCTGATTTGTAATCAGCAGGTTATCGGTTCGAGTCCGATCATCGGCTTTATCTCATTTGTGAGATATTATAACAAAATATCGCGGGGTGGAGCAGTCTGGAAGCTCGTCGGGCTCATAACCCGAAGGTCGTAGGTTCAAATCCTGCCCCCGCAAGTCGCATGTAATTGCATGTATTAAAAGCCCAGATAGCTCAGTTGGTAGAGCAGAGGACTGAAAATCCTCGTGTCGCTGGTTCGATTCCGGCTCTGGGCATTTGTCTTACTTATAAGACATCTAGTTGGGCGTGTAGCTCAGGCGGTAGAGCACTTGACTTTTAATCAAGTTGTCCGGGGTTCGAATCCCCGCACGCTCATTATAATAAAAGCTCTTTAGAGAAAATTCTTTAAAGAGCTTTTATTATAATATGAAAAATAATTCTTGATTATGAGATTATTGACATAAAACAATGATATCGGTATACTAAAGATGTTAGCAGAAATGGCATGACATAGGGAAGGATTTCAGATGGGCACAGGGAATGAAAAGCAGAAGATATTGATAGTTGATGATTCAGAGATGAATCGTTCCATTCTTGCGGATATGCTAGGGGATGAATATGAGATAATTGAGGCAGTAGATGGGGTTGAGGCAGTAGCACGGCTTAATTTGGACAGTACAGATATTTCGCTGGTACTTCTTGATATTGTGATGCCGAATATGGACGGATTTGAAGTTCTGGCTGTGATGAACAGGCGCAACTGGATCCAGGATATTCCGGTTATCATGATATCTGCTGAGAACACTTCTTCATACATTGAGCATGCGTATGAGCTTGGTGTAACGGATTTTATCAGCAGGCCTTTTGACGGGCAGATCGTACACCGTCGTGTGATCAATACGATCATGCTTTATGCAAAGCAGAAAAGGCTGATCGAGCTTGTCTCTGACCAGATTTATGAAAAAGAGAGAAGTAATAATCTGATGGTATCTATCCTCAGTCATATTGTAGAATTTCGTAACGGCGAGAGCGGGCTGCATGTCCTGCATATTAATATGATGACCGAGATTCTTCTTCAGACGGTGATGCGCAAGACTGACAAATATAATCTGAAGCGTTCGGATATTCCGATCATCAGTATGGCATCAGCTCTGCATGATATAGGAAAGATATCGATTCCCGGAGAGATTCTTAATAAACCGGGCAGGCTTACAAAAGAAGAATTTGACATTATGAAGACACATACGCTTATCGGGGCAGAGATGCTGGACCAGTTATCTTATTATAAGGATGAAGCACTCGTTAAGATAGCGTATCAGATCTGCCGGTGGCATCATGAGCGGTATGACGGCAGAGGATATCCGGACGGCCTGGCGGGTGAGGAGATACCGATTGCGGCACAGATCGTCGCACTGGCGGATGTGTATGACGCATTGACCAGCGTACGTGTATACAAGCCGGCATTCTCCCATGAGAAGGCAATTGAGATGATCACTAATGGCGAGTGCGGTACATTTAATCCATTGCTGCTGGAGTGTCTGCTGGAGAGTGCAGACAGCATCCGTGAGCAGATTGCGGTAAATTCCATCAAGCAGGAGAGCGACAGGAATATACGGAATATAACGGAAGATCTGCTCCATTACGAAGATTTGTCCGCATCGGAGAGGACATTGAGACTGCTGGAGCATGAACGGACGAAATATCAGTTCTTTGCTTCTTTATCTCAGGAGATTCAGTTTGAGTACACGAGAGAGCCGGCCATGCTTACTTTGTCCGATGTGGGCGCGAAGAAGCTCAATGCAGCAGAGATTACGATGAATCCGCTGGATGACGAGAAGATTATCGGTGTTTCTGATGAAAAAGTTCTGGAAGAGGTCAGGAAGCTGGTCAATGGTTCTTCTATGGAATCTCCGGTTGTCCAGTATGACGGCGAACTTCTGATTGACGGCGAATGGCGCTGGAGCCGTATCATCTGCCGCAGTATGTGGAATCACGAAGACAGGGCTAATATGACCGGATGTATCGGCAAGATCGTGGATATGCATGAAGAGCATGCCAAGATTAAGGATCTGCAGAGGATTGCATCCCATGACGGGCTGACCGGTCTTTTGAATCAGTCAAATGCAAAGCGGCATGTGATAGAGCGTCTTCATGAAAATGATGATAAAGAGTATATCATGGCGATTTTTGATATTGATTATTTCAAAAATGCTAATGACAGATGCGGTCACATGTTCGGAGACAAGGTTCTTCAGCACATGGCAGGGAAGCTGACGGGCAGTACCAGAGATTATGATATAACGGCGAGAGTAGGCGGAGATGAATTTATGATATTTATGGAGGATATGCCGGGGATAGATGTTATCATCGACCGTATTTTCCATGCGCTTACCGGTAAATATGAGGGCTTTGATATTTCCATCAGCATGGGAGTATCCCGGTCTAAAAACGTAGGACGGAAATATGAGAACATGTTTGGCTGTGCAGATAAGGCGCTTTACAGGGCTAAGCAGTCTGGACGCGCTCAATATTGTTTTTATGATGATTCGATGAAGGAGATATTATCAGCGATATCTTCTATTGACGGAGAGGAGTAGACTATGACGATAAAAGAATGTTATGATGCAATTGGCGGTGATTATGAAGCCGTATATCAGAGGATGATGAAAAAAGAAGCGCTCGTTACGAAGTTTACGAAAAAATTTTTGAATGACAGCAGCTTTAAGAATCTAAAGGATAATCTGGGTGCGGGCAATGTTGAAGAGGCGTTCCGTGCTGCACATACGCTTAAAGGTGTGTCACAGAATCTGGCTTTTGATGCGCTGTATAAGCCAAGCAGCGACTTGGCAGAGATACTCAGGGCAGGCAGCACAGAAGGGGCAGATGAGCTTATGGTTATTATTGCTGAAGAATATGAAAAAACAGTGGAGGCCATAAGTAAGCTTGATTAAGCGTCATTTCAGCCAGGTATTTGTTGACAGCCATTGTATTTTGGAATATAGTAATTATTAAATAAAAGGGAGTAATCAGCGCCTGTCTGTCAGGCAGAGCGTTTGCGATTGCGTCAATACGGTGGGTAACACCCGCATCGTGATGAAATGATGAGACTTTTATTGCATAGAAAAAGTATGCAATAGGGGTCTCTTTTTCTTTGTCTGTATTTTACAGAAATGGGAAAGCTATATAAAAGGACAGAACCCGTATTGCGAAAGAAAGGTGGTAAAGATATGCTGACAGTCAGACAGGCAGAAGAAAATCAAAAAAAATATGGATTCAATGAGCTTGCGGAGGCAAAGAAAAAAGGCATTTTGCGTATATTCTTTGAGCAGTTCAGAGATTTTCTGGTCATTATCCTGATCACAGCAGCGGTAGTATCCGGACTGTTGGGTGAGGCGGGGAGTGCGGCTGTAATATTTTTCGTAATAACGATGAATGCGATTCTGGGAACAGTGCAGACGGTAAAGGCAGAGCAGTCGCTGAGCAGCCTTAAAAAGCTCTCAGCACCGGAAGCAAAGGTGATTCGTGACGGGGAGATGACGCAGATTCCTTCCAGAGAGGTTACGATAGGAGATGAGGTAGTGATCGAGGCGGGTGATTTTATACCGGCGGACGGAAGGCTTATAAGTGCTGTGAATCTGCAGGTAGATGAGAGCGCCCTGACAGGAGAGAGTATTCCTGCCGATAAGTCTCTTGAGGAGGTGCCGGAGGGAGCGGCGCTGGGTGATCAGGCAAACCGTGTGTTTTCCGGCTGCTTTGCAGCCCGCGGGCGCGGAGCCTTTGAGGTGGAGCGGATAGGCATGGAAACCGAGGTCGGAAAGATTGCGGGACTGTTAGATCAGGCGGCGGATAAGCGAACTCCTCTCCAGAGAAATATGGATGACTTCGGAAAGAAACTTTCAGTCATTATCCTGATCTTTTGCGGAATCATCTTCATGGCCAATGTTTTGCAGGGGAAGGATATCGTCAATGCGTTTCTTTTTGCTGTAGCGTTGGCAGTAGCGGCAATTCCGGAGGCATTAAGCTCCATTGTGACGATAGTGCTGGCTTTCGGGACAAGAAAAATGGCTAAGGAACATGCGATCATAAGAAAGCTTCAGGCAGTTGAGGGACTTGGAAGCGTATCGGTCATCTGCTCGGATAAGACAGGTACACTGACACAGAATCAGATGACGGTAGAGTATTATTATACTGACGGCAGAACGGTTCCGGCAGGAGAGATCCATGCAGGGCAGGGAAATGAGAAAAAGCTGTTGATTAGCAGTATCCTGTGCAATGATTCTTTGGTGACGGATGAGAAGAGTATCGGCGATCCTACAGAGACGGCGCTTGTCGGACTGGGAAATAAGCTCGGTGTTAATGCAGAGGATATCCGGGAGCATTACCCGAGAATTTCGGAGATACCTTTTGACAGTGACAGGAAGCTGATGACCACCCTGCATGTCTGCGGGGACGGGTATATCGCGGTGACTAAAGGCGCGGCGGATGTTCTTATCAGGCGTTTGACGGGAATAAGGGAGGGAGAGGAAGTAAGGAGCATAACCGGGGAGGATATCCGGCGAATAGAAGAACAGAATTATGAATTTTCCCGGAACGGACTGCGTGTGCTTGCATTTGCATATAGAAAAATGTACAGAAATACGCAGATTGAGGAGCGTGAGCTGACATTTTTAGGGATGACGGCTATGATGGATCCGCCCCGTGAGGAATCAGAGTCGGCGGTAAGAGAATGTATCCGTGCCGGGATCAGGCCGGTCATGATCACAGGAGATCATAAGGTGACGGCTGCGGCTATAGCAAGACGTATAGGGATATTGAAAGAAGATGCAGAAGCCTGTGAAGGGGCTGTGATTGAGTCGATGACCGATGAAGAACTTAAAGGTTTTGTGGAAAAGATCTCCGTATACGCGCGGGTTTCACCGGAACATAAGATACGGATCGTACGGGCATGGCAGGAGAAAGGCAATATCGTGGCGATGACCGGTGACGGCGTGAATGACGCACCGGCGCTTAAGCAGGCAGATATCGGCGTGGCGATGGGGATCACCGGAAGCGAGGTATCGAAAGATGCAGCGGCAATGGTTTTGACAGATGACAATTTTGCGGCTATTATAAAAGCAGTGGAAAATGGAAGGAACATTTACCGGAATATTAAAAATTCCATCCAGTTTTTACTGTCCGGTAATTTTGGTGCGATACTCGCAGTGCTATATGCGGCGGCAGCCGGGCTTCCTGTTCCGTTTGCACCAGTACATCTGCTGTTTATCAACCTTCTGACGGATAGTCTTCCGGCCATTGCACTGGGGTTAGAGCCTCACAGCAGTGAGGTCATGGGAGAGAAACCGAGACCTGCGGATCAATCTGTACTGAACGGAAGTTATCTGATCAGCATAGGGATGGAGGGACTTATCATAGGCGTTCTTACGATGACAGCATTTTTTGCGGGATATCGGGACGGCGGATATATTACGGCAAGTACGATGGCGTTTGCGGTGCTCTGCCTCAGCCGGCTATTCCACGGGTTTAACTGCAAATCTGAGCGTCCGGTGTTGTTCTCGAAGACTTTTTGGAATAACGGATATCTACTTGGAGCATTTTTTATCGGTGCGGTGCTTATTACCTGCGTTGTAACAGTGCCTCCTTCGCAGGGGGTATTTAAGGTTACGGTGCTGGGATTTTCGCAGCTTGCAATGGTGTACGGACTCGCCTTCCTGACACTGCCGGCTGTGCAGCTGCTCAAGTGGATAAGAAACCATTGATAAAGGATGAAAAATAATAAGTAGGAGGTTTTTATGGATCTAACGAAAGAAAATGTAAAGAAACTCAGAGGCCTGATTGTGTTTACGGCGGTGATTGTTGTATGTCTGTGGAAATATGAGGCATCTCTTGAGATCCTGTCTTTTGTATGGGGAGTTATATGTCCTTTTATCCTGGGAGGAGCCATCGCATTTGTGCTGAATGTCCCCATGAATTTTATACAGAGGCATCTTTTTCCAGAGGAAAGGGTAAAAAACAGTAAACTTCAGAAAAAACTGGCGCGTCCGGTCAGTATGCTTATTGTTCTATTCCTGGTCATCGCAACGGTCGGGATCGTCATGTTTGTGCTGATTCCGCAGCTTGGAAATACATTTGCCAATTTAGGACAGAGTATCCAGGATTTTATCCCGCAGATTCAGGAGTGGGCGCAGGTTTTGTTTCATAATAATAAGGAAGTTATGGAGGTGATCAACCATCTTGAATTTGACTGGAACAAGATCATGAATACGGGATTCGATTTTTTCACCAGCGGTGCGGGAAATGTGTTGGATTCGACGATATCTGCGGCAAAAAGTATCATAAGCGGGGTGACGACGTTTTTTATCGCGTTTGCCTTTGCTGTCTATATTCTTATGCAGAAGGAAAAGCTGCGGGTTCAGTCGGAAAAAGTGCTGTTTGCTTTTGTGCGCAGAAGCAGGGCGGAGGCTGTGCTTGAGGTACTGTCGCTGACTTATGAGACGTTTTCTCATTTCCTTACGGGACAATGTGTAGAGGCGGTGATACTTGGCTGTATGTTTGTCGTTTCTATGACAATATTTAAGCTTCCTTATGCGCTCTTGATCGGCATTGTCATAGCATTTACGGCGCTGGTTCCTATCTTCGGCGCCTTCATCGGATGCTTTGTGGGAGCGTTTCTGATCTTTATGGTGGATCCGATGAAGGCGGTTGTATTTGTTGTGCTGTTTTTGGTACTGCAGCAAATCGAGGGCAATCTGATCTATCCGCATGTAGTGGGGAACTCGGTGGGACTGCCGTCAATATGGGTGCTGGCCGCAGTCAGTGTCGGCGGCAGGCTTATGGGCGTCGTAGGGATGCTTGTATTTATTCCGGTGGTATCCGTATTTTACGCGCTGTTCCGGGAAGTTGTATATCTAAAGCTTAAAAAGCAGAAGATTGATGAATCTGAGAACGATACAGACTAAGGCTGTAAGTTCAGATCATGGCGTCCTTCCGGTTGCTTTTTTGTATAATCTTTTCAGAGAATTTACAGAAAAAGCCTCCCGGGGAGAGATCTTACGGATATAGTTCTGCTTCGCCAACGTATCTGTATAATCGCTCAGTTTATATACCGTATAGGATTTGCGGTTCTTTCCGATATGGGTTACCAAGGGCTCCATGGTATAGTTTTTGACATAGGTGCCTTTGGAATCTTTTGCGATGGTTATCTTTGCCATCCCGCCAAGAAGGCGCGGAACTCTGTTCTGGGAGGAGACAAAATTGCCGAGGGAATAATATACAAGCATTTTCCGTCCGTTCTTTCCTTTCAGCATTTTGTACGGCTCCAGCACATGGGGATGTGTTCCGATCAGGATGTCTACACCGTTGTTTAAGAAAAAGTTTGTCCAGTTTTTTTGCTGGGAATCGGGTGAATATCTGTATTCTGTACCCCAGTGAGCGAACACGATCACGCAGTCACTGTTTTTCTTAGCTGCTTTGATATCCTTTCGGATTTTATTTTTGTTCTTTGCGGTCAGAAGATCGACCATATAGCTTTTACCGGACGGAAGCCGGCGTCCGTTCAATCCGTAGGTGTAATTAAGCATCGCGATCCGGATGCCGTTTTTTTGGACAACAGTTACCTTGTTAGATGCACTTCTGTTCTTGTGAATACCGAGCACCTTGATATTTGGATATTTCTGGTTCCAGTATCTGAGTGTGCCGGTGATTGCGCCTGTACCTCGGTCAAGGGTATGGTTGGTAGCGTGGGTGATAACATTGAATCCGGATTTGGCGGCGGCATCAGCTACAGCCTTTGGGCTTCCAAAAGATGGATATCCGGAATAATTTCTGTCAACAAGGATGGTTTCCTGATTGATGACGGAAATATCCGCTGCCTGGATATCACTTTTTATATGTTGGAAAAGGGGATCGAAGTTATATCCCCTGTGGGTCTTGCATGCCTTATAAATAGGTGAATGGATAAGGTCGTCGCCTACGGCTGCAAGATCCACCGTTCTGGTTTCGCCGGCCGATACCGGGATGTCCGGAATCAGCAGAGCGGCGGATAAAGCAAGAAACATAGCCGATGATAATTTAAAGGTTAATTTTTTGAAAATCTTTTTCACAATAAAGCCCTCCCTTCCTTTTGGATGTAGATTTTACTTAAAAAGTATAGCATAATCATATCATATATCATTGAATAAAACACGAGTTATTCTGATAGGATATCTGTTGAAAACGAGTTTTTAGAAGAGAAATTGGGAGAAGTATTCAGATGAAACCGCACGCCAGTTAGAGAAATTAGTAAATACAGCCAAACAGCTTTTGCTATTTTCCATGCCACAATCATGACACATGAGGGTGTAAAAAAGGTGTAAACAACTAAAAAAGAGAAATGAGTGCTTGTCCACCCATTCCTCTTAAACAGCTTTAATTTACGCGGTTTATATCTTAGCCGAAGTATCTCTTCAGCAGACCCTCAAACGCTTTGCCGTGTCTTGCCTCATCTCTTGCCATCTCATGTACTGTATCGTGGATTGCATCCAGATTAGCAGCCTTCGCTCTCTTAGCCAGGTCAAATTTACCTGCTGTAGCGCCGTTTTCTGCAGCAACTCTCATCTCAAGATTCTTCTTTGTGCTGTCAGTAACAACTTCACCTAAAAGCTCTGCAAATTTAGCAGCATGTTCAGCCTCTTCATATGCTGCCTTCTCCCAGTATAATCCGATCTCCGGATATCCTTCTCTGTGAGCAACTCTTGCCATAGCAAGATACATACCAACCTCTGAGCACTCTCCGTTGAAGTTAGCTCTTAAGTCCTCGATGATATCTTCGCTTACGCCCTGAGCTACGCCGACAACGTGTTCAGCCGCCCAGCTTAAGCCTTCTGCCTGCTCTGTGAACTTGTCAGCGCCGACACCGCACTGCGGGCACTTCTCCGGTGCTGCATCTCCCTCGTGAACATAACCGCAAACGCTGCATACAAATTTTTTCATGATCTCTTTCTCCTTTTCTTTATTAAATTATCTTTAATATCAGTAATAGTTACTGATATTAAGTTATCACAGTTGGACGTGCTTGTCAATCAACAATTCAACATTTTATATTTATTTTATTTTCTGCCTGAGAAACGGTAAAGAAACAACATGACAAGCAAGAGTATTAAGACAGCTTTCTGCTGTTTCTAAGACATTCGGGGCATAGCCCATGAAATATCATGGAATGTGAATCGACCCGGCCGTCAAAATGGCGGTCGGCAAGCTGATTGATTTCGGCAATATGTCCGGATGAAAGCTCCAAGTCGGATACATTGCCGCAGCAGGTACATATTACATGATAATGGAAGTCCGTGCGTCCGTCAAAACGGTCTCCTCCGACAGGTGTTGTTATTTTCTGTGCCTCGCCCATGTCAGCAAGAAGATTGAGATTACGGTATACAGTACCGAGGCTGATATTTGGAAATTCTTCTTTGACGTGAAGATATACGGTATCAGCAGTCGGGTGCTCATGTGTATTTAAGAGGTATTCCTTGATAGAAGCTCTCTGACGGCTGTATTTTAATGTAGCCATACGCAATCTCCTTTCAAACAATAATGATAATAATTACTATAATTAGCATACATTGAGGAAACGTTTTTGTCAACAACATATTTATATGTGTAACAATTTGTAACAATTTACAGTAAAAAAATGGTAAAATTTTCGTAGAATATGGGAAAATATGTCTATAAAATATTGATTTATAAGCTTGACAGGTAAAAATGTCATGTTATAATTAGTGCGTAACGCATGTAACAATTCTGTAATATTTACAAAAGATAAGAAAACATAAAGGAGGTTATTTATGTATTCTAATCTTAAGAAGGGATTGTTCTTAGTTACTTTTTCAGGAGCCGCCGTATTGCTTCCTATGACGGCGAAGGCAGAGGACGCAAAAAGCGAACTGCCGAGTGTTGGAATCGAAAAGGTGCTGGATAACTGTTATTCTTCGGGGAAGGAGATTGACATTGAAAAGTATCTGGTGCCGACAGAGAAGGGTGAGTATTTAGATATGGCATTTGCCGACGTAGAGACATTTCTTTATATAAGAAGCGAACCTACGACGGAAAGTGAGTGGGTGGGCAAATTGTACCCCGATGATGCGGCCACGATTGCGGGACCGGTGGATAAGTGGACGAAAGTGCGCTCGGGCAGTGTTACCGGCTATGTGTATTCTAAATATATAACAGTAGGGAGAAAAGCAGAGGAAAAAGCACAGAAAATTGTTAAGAAAAAGCGTGAAGAAAAATATGAAAGCGAAGTATCAGAAAAAGAGAATCCTGAAAAAGAAGAGGTTTTAGAAGAACCGGAGCAGATATTTGAATATGCAGAATCAAAAGAAGAAGAGGAAGCAAGACTTAAAAAGGAAGCCGAAGAAGCACGCAGGAAAGAAGAGGAAGAGCGTAAGAGAGCCGAGGAAGAGGCAAAAGAGCAGGCTGGTTCAGGACAGGCAGTTGTTGATTACGCCTGCCAGTTTATCGGTAATCCCTATGTGTGGGGAGGGACAAGCCTGACGAACGGAGCAGACTGTTCCGGGTTTGTGCAGTCGGTATACAAGCATTTTGGTGTAAATCTGCCGAGGACTTCCGGCCAGATGAGAGGAGCCGGAAAGAGAGTCAGCTACAGCGAGGCTGTTCCCGGAGATGTGATCTGTTATGACGGACATGTGGGAATATACATGGGAGACGGTCAGATTGTAAATGCGATCAACAGCTCAAAGGGCATCGGGGTATTGTCAGCCACTTACGCGAACATCATTACGGTCAGAAGAATATTGTAGACAGTCCGAAGCCGTCAGGCCGGACGATGACGAAATTCAGGACAGAGCGAAGAAAAGCCTTGTCCTGAATTTTTCAGTATTGTAATATCAAATGAAGCTAAACTTGCAGAATGTACAAATTGTACAAAATTGTAAAAAAATGTATGAAACAGTAAAAAGGACTTATCCAAGTTATCCACACCAAAACGATAAAAAAAGGTGGAAAAAATGATGTTTCTTAAAAATTATCCACATTATCCACAGAAAATGATTCAAATATGGTGGATTATTCAAGGCAAAAAAAGAACGGACGTTTTGTGGAGTTATAATAAAAATATATTTTCGGAGAAAATATCCTGAAAAAATATTGACTTTTAAGAAGTCAAATATTGAGAAGAAATTGCGCGAAAATGTTTACACAATGGATAAAAGTAGCTATAATGAATAATACTGAATTGAAAAGGAGGTGTCATATATGGCACATGTTTCTAAAGATATGACTTTTGGCGAACTGCTTGGGACATATTATGAGAAGTGTCCAAAGATTGTTGATGATCTGATGGAAGCAGGAATGGGCTGTATCGGATGTCCGCATTCTCAGATGGAATCCATAGAGCAGGGAGCCATGGGACATGGTGTAGACCCGGATCTTTTAGTTGCCAAGCTTAATGCAACGATCGGTGCAGCTTTAGGAGAATAAGGAAGATAAAAAATGCTTCGGATAACTTCCGAAGCATTTTTCACAGATGTTCTAAATAACAGATAACTGCTGAATGGCATCATTCAATACCAGCGCTTCGCAGTGTTCTTCAAGGAATGCCAGGGCAGCGCCGGAAGATTTTTCTAAAGTTCCGAATTCTGTGAGCATATTACAGATCCGGTTGAAGTCGTTAACTGAATGATCACTCTGCATGATCGCAAGAATATATATATTCTCAGCAGTATCTTTGTAAAGAGTATTGGAACCATGGTACATGCTGCCAAGTAATTGTGCCGCTTTTAAGACGTGCTCCATAGTTGCAAATGAAAATAGACGGAGAGATACCGTGCTTTCCTCCTTTTCGGATTGCCGGGCAGAGGCGGCTTCCTTTACGGCTTCCATCTTTTCTTTCACTTTTCCCAGAAGATTTAACAGGGTTTCGGCTCCTTCAAGCTTGTCAAGTGCTTCATATTTTTTGTGTCCTGAATCATCGGACGGAGAAGGTGCAAATTTTGAAAACCGGGTATCAAGTTCGTCTGGGTCTTCCACTTTGGTAATTATCAGTACAATAGAATCGGCAGAAGCGGGGATAGCTTCAATCATTAAAGGAATGTCTTCAGCTTCAAAGCCGAATTCGTATGCTGCCTGTTGCATCATGTCATGGAAAAGTGATTTTGCTTTTTCGGTTCCGTATGCCAGTTCGCTTAATTGAAGCTGGCGTTCAGCCAAATCAGTTCGTGTGAGAGTACAGCGTATCTGATTATCGTTGATTTTCTCAATCTTCATAATTTATCACTTCCTTCTAAATTAGTATAGCATAGGGAATACGGAATGTTCAACAAAAGGTTTCATAAAATAAGTATAAATTAAAAAAAAGCTTGCTTTACGGGTTCCTATCAGATATAATAAAAACACTAAAAGATAGTTTTCCCTGATAACCACGTTCTTAGAACAAAGGAGGGAGAATTTAAAAAGATTACTTTTTCTCAATGTAATATCTTGTAAATTATCAAAGTGAACAATCAGTAAATAATCAAAGATGTCATTTCGACATAAGTATCACAGGAATATTATTTTTAAAATTACTAAAAAAATTAAAAACAAACAATGCAGACTGTCTTTTAGTATATGAATTAAGAAAATGTATCACAGCACTTTTCTTCTGGTTTTAATATATGTGAGAAGGGATGTGGTTATCATCGCAATGCATTGAGGAGGAGGAAAAAATGAGCGGGTACAAGAAAAAGGATGTCCAGAGTCTCTTTACGGAATTGAATGGCTATGAGAAGAAAGGCGTTGATATAACGCTGAATGGATTGGCAGCGAGTCCTATGCAGGTTGTTCAGGCGCATATCATGCGGGAAGACGTGATTTATATGCGTGATTATGTTATGAATGAGAAGGGCGATATCAAAGAGCTGTGTTTTACGGACGTTGAAATATAGGAATGAACGTAAATACCCCTCAAATATTAAGAAAAATGTCGAAATAAATAATGACGTAGATCACAATTATTGTTATAATAGGTTCGAGTAGGAGGTGCAGCATGGAAGAAAACGAGAAAGTAAGCCGCACAAATTCGGACCAGCCGATGAAAAATACTTCAGCTTCTGAAAACAAGACATCAGACATAAAGGGCGCGAGACGCAGAGCAGCCGGGAGGACCGGTACGGCTGCGAGGCGCAGAAGAACGGGAGAATCTGATATTTCCGTACAGAGAAGGAAAGCAGAGGGCCCTGGGATATCTGCGGAAAAAGAAATGCCGGAGAGAAGCCGGACTTCTGTAAAAAGAAGAAGACCGGAGGGAAGAGAAGTTCCTGAGAGAAGAAGGCAGGCGCGTCCGTCAGACAGGAGCAGGCAGGCAAGAAGAAAACAGAACCGCAGAAGGAGAAAAAGAAATCTCATACTGAAGATGATTCTTTTTGTTATTTTGTTGATAGCTGCAGTGGTGGGCGCATTTTTATGGAAAAAATACAGCCCGTCCAAAGAAAAGGCAGACCTGAAAGAATATTATGGAATAGAAAAGGAAGGACAGCTTGCTATTACAATCAATAACGAGATCACTGAACCGCATGGGATGATTTCGGAAGGAAAAGCGTATGTACAGTACGAGACGGTACGTGATCATATCAGCAACCGGTATTACTGGGATCCTAACGAGAATATTCTTCTCTATACGCTGCCGAAGGATATCGTGTCTGTCGAAGTGGGCAGCAAGGATTATATGGTATCCAACGATAAGAACAGTGAAGACTACGTTATATTAAAGACCGAAGGAAGCACAGCATATATTGCCCTGGATTTTATTCAGCAGTATACAAATATCGAATACACGGTATATGAGAATCCGAGCCGCGTGATGATTGTCAGTGAATGGGGAGAGACCCCGGTCGCGCAGGTTAAGAAGAACACGCAGGTTCGCTACCGCGGAGGAGTAAAAAGCCCTGTCCTGTCAGAAGTTAAGAAAAAGGACGAGGTTGTTGTACTCGAAGAAGGGGAGAACTGGAAAAAAGTCCGCACTAAGGATGGTTTTATCGGATATGTTAAAAACAGTGCGCTGAGAGATACGGAGAAAAAGAAAGTTGCCAGAGAGTTTGAGGAGCCTGAATATACAAACATTTCTCTGGATTATACGGTCAATTTAGTATGGCATAACGTGACCAACCGTGAAGCGAATAATAATGTACTGGATAAGATAGCCGGGACAAAAGGCCTTACGACGATTGCACCGACATGGTATCACGTGAAGAATACGGAAGGTGATCTGGAATCTCTTTCGTCAGCAGATTATGTAGAAAAGGCACGTCAGCTGAAAGTGGATGTGTGGGCTACGGTAAGAGATTTTGACGGAGGGATAAATTCCCAGAGCGAGACGTATGAGTTGTTAAGTTCGACATCTAAACGTGAGAAGCTGATCAATCAGCTGATCTCGGATGCATTACAGACCAATATCGCGGGTATTAATGTTGACTTTGAAAAAGTATCCGAAGAGTGCGGAGAGCATTATATTCAGTTTATCCGCGAGTTATCCGTAAAGTGCCGCCAGAGTGCACTGGTATTGTCTGTCGATAACTATGTTCCGAAAAATTATAATATGCAGTATAATCGGAAGGAGCAGGGAGTATTCGCAGATTACGTGATCATTATGGGATACGATGAGCACTACGGCGGATCACCCGAGGCCGGATCGGTATCTTCGTATAATTTTGTACAGGAGGGTATTGAGGAGACTTTGAAAGAAGTGCCGGCAGAGAAGATAATCAGCGGGCTTCCGTTCTTTACCCGGCTGTGGAAAGAAAAGCCAAAGACACAGGAACAGCTTGCAAAAGATCAGGGAACAGAAGCGGCGCAGTATGCAACAGAAGTCGAGAGCGAAGCTTACGGCATGTCCAAAGCAAAAGAAAAGGTTTCAGAGGCAGGTGCAGAGATCACCTGGGATGAAGAGACAAAGCAGAATTTTGCAACATGGACAGATGGAGATGCGACATATAAGATATGGCTTGAAGACGTGAAGTCATTAGAGCCGAAGCTGAAGCTCATGAAAGAATATGGACTTGCGGGAAGCGCTGCATGGGCTCTTGGCCAGGAGTCATCGGATGTATGGCCATTGATCCAGCAATATGTAAACTAACTAAATAAAATACCTCCGGCAGTCATATATTGGATTATATAGATTGTCTGGAGGTATTTTTTTGAAGAAAAAGATAGAATTGGTTGTTTTGCTCTTTTTTATCGCCGGTCTTGCCATCCTGAACAGGAACCTTGAAGAGCAGGTATCCTCTTCCAAGATAACTGTCAGGAAGAATACGGTGGTCATTGATGCCGGACACGGAGGAGGAGACCCGGGAAAAGTCGGAGTCGGAGATGTGATAGAAAAGGAGATCAATCTTCAGATAGCGAAAAAGGTAGAGCAATTGATGAAGAAAAAGAAAATCAAAGTCATTATGACCAGGGAAGAGGATGCGATGCTGTCCGGTGAAGGAAATACCGGAACAAAGGCGGAAGATATGAAGGAACGGGTGAAGATCATCAACGGGGAAGCACCGCAGCTTGCGGTAAGCATCCATCAGAACAGTTACCAGGATGCGGTAGTTCACGGCGCGCAGGTATTTTATTATTCGGGTTCTTCTGAGGGGGAGGAAGCGGCAAAGATCATGCAGAATGCGCTGCTTGCTGTTGACGGAGACAATACACGTCAGGCAAAGGGAAATAATACGTATTATCTGCTGAAGCGTACAGAGGTGCCGACCATCATCGTAGAGTGCGGTTTTCTGTCTAACTCGGAAGATGCGGCCAACCTCTGCGATGACGGGTATCAGGATAAGGTGGCGGAGGCGATCAGCAGCGGGATACTGAAGATCATACATAAAGGAGATACTCAGGAAGGGACGGAGGAGAAAACGGAAAGAAAATCCGGGACTTCTTAACTTGTAGGAGTTTTCAGAGTGTAGTATAATAAAGTCCATGAAGACAATAATAAGAAAAATAGAAAACTTACAATTAAATAGCGATGTTATTGAAAAAGCAGGGATGATACTGAGAGACGGCGGACTTGTAGCATTTCCCACTGAGACGGTGTACGGACTGGGTGCGGATGCGCTGAATGAAGAAGCGGCCAGGAAGATATATGCCGCGAAGGGGAGGCCGTCGGATAATCCTCTGATCATCCATATTACGAATATGGATGCGCTGAAAAAGATCGTATCGGAGATACCGGAAGAAGCACAGATTGCAGCCGAAAAGTATTGGCCGGGACCTCTTACGATGATATTTAAGAAGAGCAGTATCGTGCCGTACGGCACGACAGGAGGCCTGGATACGGTAGCGGTGCGGATGCCGTCTCATGAGATTGCCCGTGCGGTGATAGACGCAGGCGGGGGATATATCGCAGCACCCAGCGCTAATACATCCGGGCGCCCAAGCCCTACGAAAGCAGAGCATGTGGAGGAAGACCTGACGGGGAGGATTGATATGATCGTAGACGGAGGAACGGTGGAAATCGGTCTGGAATCTACAATTCTTGACCTGTCAGTCACACCGCCTATGATACTGAGACCGGGGGCTGTCACTAAGGAGATGTTAGAGGAGCTTCTTGGGGAAGTGGCGGTGGATGCAGCGCTGTCTGAGGACAGCAAAAAACCTCCGAAAGCTCCGGGGATGAAGTACCGCCATTACGCTCCGAGGGCAAAGCTTAGCATCGTGGAGGGAAATGAGTCGGAAGTGGTGAAAGAGATCAACCGGATCGCGGCGGAAAAGATTCAGGAAGGGCAGCGGGTCGGGATCATAGGAACAGAGGAAACAGTCGGATGCTATCTGCAAGGTGTGGTAAAATGTATCGGAACAAGGCAGGATGAAGCGACCGTCGCGAACCGTCTCTATGCGGTCCTGCGTGAATTTGACGAGGAGGATGTAGACTGCATCTTAAGTGAAGCATTTTCCGGGGACGGTATAGGCAATGCGGTCATGAACCGGTTGATCAAAGCGGCGGGGCATCATATGATAAAGCTCTGAAAGTGCGGGATGAAATAGTATCAGATGTTTGCAGAAAATAATTAAGGAGAATGTCAGATGGGAGACAAAAGAGCAGATTATATCAGTTGGGATGAATATTTTATGGGTGTAGCACTTCTTTCAGGGATGCGGTCGAAAGACCCGAATACGCAGGTGGGCTGCTGTATCGTGAGCCAGGATAATAAGATCCTGTCTATGGGGTATAACGGGCTTCCTACAGGCTGTTCGGATGATAATTTCCCGTGGACGAGGGAAGGGGATGATCCTTTAGAGACCAAATATTTCTATACTGTGCACAGCGAGCTGAACGCAATCTTAAATTACCGGGGAGGAAGTCTCGAGGGGGCGAAGCTTTATGTGTCATTGTTCCCGTGCAATGAATGTGCGAAAGCGATCATCCAGAGCGGGATCAAGGAGGTCATCTACGGATCCAACAAGTATGAGGATACGCCGTCTGTGAAAGCGTCCATGAGAATGTTTGATGCGGCGGGGGTGAATTATCATCAATATCACGAGACAAAACGGGAGATAAAGATAAATTTATAAACAGGCTGTCATATTGCGCGGGCCTGCTGAATATATATGAACAAAAGATAAGAACGGGGGAGCTTTTACCTTGGAGCAGAAGACCTCTTTTATTGTTCAGTTTATCATTCGCGCAGCAGTGGGGATGGCTTTGATATTTTTTATTAATCAGTTTCTCGCGTCGAAAGGGATTTCCATGCAGGTAGGTCTGAACCCCGTGACTTTTGCCGCAACGGGTGTCTTTGGGTCGCCGGGAGTGGCATTGTTATACGGTATTGCTTTTTACACCGGCGGCTGATAGGCGATACTGCAAAGGTAAGCGCCGGGGACAGGAATTGGTTCTATGCGCCAGGAAGAGTAATCTTTCTGGCTTTTTTCAATACAGAATACGGGTGAGCGTTCCCGTACATAAAAAGAGGCTGGGTCCAGGGAGAGGCCGCTTCCTATGCCTTTTAAAAACGCTTCGCGGACCGTCCATCTGCGGAGCACAAATTCCTGCTGTTCTTTTTCGTCCAGTTCAAGAAATTCCGCGTATTCATCGGCATGAAAAAAACGGCGGACCAAAGCTTCGGCGCGGATAGTATCCCGCATGGCTTCAATATCGATCCCGACGGGAGAGGCGGAAGAAAAAGCGAGGGCAGCGTATTTGCCGGAATGGGAGAGGTTAAAGTGTATCTCCGGTAAATGATCTCTGTCAGAACACAGAAAAGGCTTTCCGTGCGGGCCGGTCTGAAAATCGAGTTCATTCGCAGGATGTGTCAGATACCGGCTTAAAATACTGCGCAGGAGGATACGGCTTGCAAGATACCGCAGCCGGTCGTTTTCCTGATGGAAAGAAGCGCCTTTTTTTTGCTCCTGCACGGGAAGTATTTTCATACCGTCCGATAGATCAGTAAAGTTTTCAATAGAAAAAATGCAGATATCGATGGTATCCAGGTCAGGAAAGGGAAGAGTTTTTTGGGATAAAAGGTTTAAGGAAAGATAGTTTAATTTCATGGGACAGCCTTTCTGTAAGTTGTGATGTATGTTTAATGACCATATGGTCTGGAAGCAATTTATCATATCATATCACGGATTGATGTGATAAAAATATATTTTTGCTGTAATCTGGCAAAAATTTTTGTTGGAATAATCAGAGAAATTTTTGGATGAAATTTGGTAAGTATTCACAAAGATCACTCTTTTTGAAAAAAACAGTGGACAGATGAGGAAGGAAAGTCTATAATCGGTTTCACAAGTCGGGTCGAAGACTTGTATCTGATTGTTTATCTATTGATAGTTTCATGCAGTTCAAAGAATTCAAGCCAGTGTCGGCGAAGAATCACAGGAAAAAGCTAAAGTGCGGTACAGGAGGAACAGGAGTGATAGTATGTGAAAAGTAAGAATCTTGTAGTATGTGACACAGAAGAAGAGTATGCAAAAGCGCTTGCTATGTTCTTTATGAGAAAAAAGGAACTTATGCTGCAGGTGCATGTATGCAGCAGTGTCAGCCATGCAGAGGATCTGGGGGAAAAGATCCGGACAGATATTCTGCTGGTGGCGGATGAGTATGCCGGAAAAGTACAGGAGAAAGTGAAAGCGGAAAAGGTATTCGTATTGAGTACGGGAGACAGGATAAAAGAGAGCGTGCAGTTCCCTGTGTTATACAAATATCAGTCGGGAGAACAGATGCTTAGTGTGATTATCCGTGAATGTGCAGAGATTTTTGAATCTGGAGATATGCTGCAGAGTATATCCGGAAATAAAAAGAAAAAGATCATCGGAGTATTCTCCCCGGTTCACCGGATCGGGAAAACAGCGTATGCGTTAAAGCATGGAGAGCAACTGGCAGAGTCAGAGAATGTGCTGTATCTGAACCTGGAGATCTTTGCAGGGCTGGGCGGGCACTTTCAGCAGGGAGGCCAGACGATGGCAGACGTCCTTTATTATGCCAGACAGGAAAAGGCGAATCTCGGGCTGGTACTCTCTACGCTGGTGCATCACAGAGGAAATCTTGATTACGTACAGCCTGTGCCGGTTTCGGAGGATATGAAAGAAATCCGGGGATCGGAGTGGGCAATGC
>CATLEM010000028.1 GCA_949916155.1 uncultured Dorea sp. | reverse complement strand
ATATATACCCCGGGTCTTCCCGGAAGTTTCTTTAATTCCTCCTGAATATCAAACATCTCTCTGTCATCCTCCTGAAAACACTGCTTTAAATGTCCGTATAAAAATTGCCGCGAAACCCAGAGATTTCGCAGCAACCCTTATTTCATCCCGATACGCTCTTCCGTTTCTTTCTTCTCTTCCGGATCGATACCCTCTGACTCGCGAAAGATCTCCATAAACTCTTTTCCTGTGATCGTCTCCTTCTCGATAAGGAATGCAGCGATCTTATCCAGTGATTCCCGATGCTCTGTCAGAAGTCTCTTTGCCTCTTCATAAGACCCTTTAAGGATCTTCATCACTTCCTTATCAATCTCGGACGCCGTAGCCTCTCCGCAGTTTGCAACTGCCCTTCCGTCCAAATAGCGGTGCTGTACAGATTCCAGACCAATGAGTCCGAATTTCTCGCTCATGCCATACTGAGTGATCATCGCCCTGGCAATCTTGGTCGCTTTCTCGATATCATTGGAAGCTCCCGTAGTCACTGTATCAAATACGATCTCTTCAGCCGCACGCCCGGCAAGGGCGCCCACAAGCATCGCCTCCAGCTCTTTCTTTGTATTTAAGAACTTCTCCTCCTCCGGCGTCTGCATCACATATCCGAGAGCTCCCATTGTCCTGGGAACGATAGTGATCTTCTGTACCGGCTCCGAATCCTTCTGCAGGGCACTTACCAAAGCATGCCCCACTTCGTGGTAGGACACGATCTTTCTCTCCTCCTGACTCATGATCCTGTCTTTCTTTTCTTTTCCTACAAGCACAACCTCTACAGCTTCAAACAGATCCTGCTGCGAAACAGCGTTCCTGCCATGCTTCACGGCAGTGATCGCCGCCTCATTGATCATATTGGCAAGATCAGAACCTACCGCGCCGGATGTGGCAAGTGCGATTGCCTCCAAATCTACAGTCTCATCCATCTTCACATCCTTAGAGTGAACCTTTAAGACATCCACGCGTCCCTTAAGGTCCGGCTTCTCTACCACGATCCGCCGGTCAAAGCGCCCCGGACGAAGGAGTGCCGGATCAAGAATCTCCGGCCGGTTCGTCGCTGCTAAAAGCACAAGCCCTTTGTTGCTTTCAAAGCCATCCATCTCCGCTAAGAGCTGGTTCAACGTCTGCTCCCGCTCGTCATTGCTTCCCATCTGATTATCCCTGCTCTTACCGATAGCATCTACCTCATCAATAAATACGATACACGGCACCATCTGCTGTGCCTGCTTAAAAAGATCGCGCACACGGGACGCGCCCACGCCCACATACATCTCCACGAATGCAGAACCGGAAAGAGAAAAAAACGGCACATTGGCCTCTCCCGCTACTGCTTTCGCTAAAAGTGTCTTACCGGTTCCCGGAGGTCCCACAAGCAGCGCCCCCTTCGGGAGCTTGGCACCTACACTCGTATATTTCCCCGGATTATGAAGGAAATCTACCACCTCCTGGAGTGACTCCTTCGCTTCGTCCTGTCCGGCAACATCTTTGAATGTCACGCCTGTCTGCTTTTCCACATACATCTTGGCGTTGCTCTTGCCGATACCCATCATGCCGCCGCCCTTGGACATCTTCCGTGTCATATACACAAACATGCCCACGATCAGAGCTACCGGAAGTATAGTCAGCAGTACATTCAGCACCATCATGGATGTGGTATCCGGTATGGCATGCTTATATTCCACTCCCGCCTTATAAAGCCGGCTGGACAGATTGACATCATCAACAATACCGGTAAAATACTCTTCCGCCGGCTTATTCTTATCTTTCTTTTTCGCCGTGATGACAAGCTTGTCACTCTTGATCTCCACTTTCTCTATCTCGCCTTTATCTACCATCGCGAGAAACTTATCATACGTGATCTCCTCCGAATTAGTCGCTCCCCTGAACTGGTAAAGAGCCAGCACCATGATCGTAGTGATGAGCGTCACCAAGATAATAAAGGAAATTCCCTGCTGATTCTTGTTATTATTCGGCCGTTGATTATTTTGATTATTCTGGTTGTCCATTTTTTCCTCCTGTATACCTCTTATTATTATAAAGACAGCCTTACGTGAAATCAATAAAAACATTACCGCTGATTGAATTTTTTACCGTTACACTAGGTTTATTTTATGTTTTTTATAGAAATTTTACAATTAAAATACACCTGTTTTCTATGTTGCTGATTATTTTAGTATCATTATAGTATCATAAATTCATACCATCTCATATAGTTCCAAGCATAAATGGATTATTGCCTGTGGACATCTGCTGCATTTTTCCATTTTTTATCACAGTCTCATATACTTGTTTTCCTTCCAAATACTGTTTTATAATGATTGTTCCATTGTTGCCCATACCTCCCATCTCGGACATAGCTTCTTTAACTGCCTTTTTCATGGTAGATATCGGAGATACAACCTCCGGCTCCCGTTTGTTATCTCCAAGCACGGCCATAAATTCACGGTTAGGCGGAACGACAGTTCCCTGCGCCAAATATGGAATCTTGTGAGGTCTCCATGTTGGCATATTCAAGTGAAAGCTTCCACCACCCAGCCAATCCGGAATGTCAAAACTCAAGCTGTTCAGCATATTCGAAATTCCATTCACAGCAGACGCAACACCACTGATCAGGCTATTAATGATTCCAATGATTGCGTTTACCGGAGATTTTACAATGCTTTCCAGTCCATCCCATATTCCTTTAAAAATTGTTTTAATGCCATCCCATGCCTTTTTCCAGTTTCCGCTAAAGACACCGGAAACAAATGTAATAATCCCTTCAAATATCTTTTTAATAGAATTCCATATATTGCTTATATTTTTGAAAAAAACATTGAAAACCTCACCAATGCTACCGAAGCTTTTCGTCCAGTCCCTTTTAAATACGTTCTGCAACCAAATACTGAACTCTTCGAATTTCCGCTTTACAAAATCCCATACTTCTTTAGCCTTTGCGGAAATTTCACCCCAGTTTTTGTACAGCAAAATGCCGATTGCAATAATGGCCCCGATTGCAGTAATTGCAATCCCGATTGGCGATGTCAAAAAAGCAATGGCGGCGCCAAGGGCGGTAGTTGCCGCTGTCGCAAGCGCGCATACCGCATTCCATGCTACAGTTGCCGCGGTCATTGCAACCTGTGCTGCAGTATCTGCTATTTTAGCCGCTGTATTAACAGCAAACTGCGCCGCCTGCTTGACCAGTGCCGCAGTTCCCTTTGCAAGATTTACAATAAAATCCTTTGCGTAAAGCCCTATGATAGCCAGTGTTTCCGCTTTATCCGCTATTTTGGCTGCTGTATTGGAAAACCATGCCGCTGTATTAGAAAACAGGGAAGCTGTAATTGTCTGCAATGCCGCAACAAGTCCTCCGGCATTAATTATATATTCCCCAAGGGATGCAGCCGCACTTAATATTTTTGCAGCCAAAGAAGCTGAAAAGAGCGCTCCCAATGCGACTGCAAACCCCTGTACAACTTCCTGGTGTTCAGACAGCCAATCTCCAAACCTGGTTAGAACGTCAATGATTCCATCCCATGCAGAAAGAAACATCCCCCCAGTCCATTGCGCAACCGGAAGGAGAACCTTATCCCAAAACCACTGGAATAATGGCTTTAATTCATTCAGAACCTCATTAGCAATTTTCAGCGCAGCACTTAAAGTATCAAAAAACCTCGGAATAATTTCTTCTATTGTGAATCCGGCCAAAGGCAGTAAAACGTTTTCATAGAACCATGCAATTCCGGACCCGATGTTTTGGGTTAGCGGCTGTATGGCTTCAAGCAATCTATTAATAGAAGTCAGAAGCGGAGTAAAATCCAAAGTTCTCGCCCATTCAGCGGTTGCGCCTGTAATTCTTTCGATCGTGCTTAGAATCGTATTATAGATATTAAAAATATTCTGTATTATGGATGTACCGACATCGTTTGTATTCCAGGCTTCATTTAGTCTTTGCGCTATATTTCCAATTGTTATAAGTACGTTTTGAGCAATCTTCAGAATTAATTCCAATGTCTGCGTTCCGGTCCCGTTCGTCCATACTTCATAAAAACTTTTTGCAACACTTCTTACTAATTCTCCCAAGCTTGAGAGCGCAAAGCGTGCCGCTTTAACAGTAGATTCTCCTTCTGATTCCCACGCTTCCTTGAACGGCCGTATAATTCCAGACAAAATTTCTTTTAACTCCAAAAGCTTTTTGTCAAGTTTATCAACAACCGTTTCTCCCTCTGCAAGTCTTCCATAGTCCACTCCTGCACCAAGCGCTCCCGATCCAGTACCTATACCTGATCCTGAATCTCCTTTTCCGGCAAATACACCTTCCTCTTTACTGAATTTATTAATTTCATCTAACGGGCTTAAGTATCCTTCTGCTGCTTTCTGAGCGTCCTTTGTTGCTTTTGCAGCCTTTTTTGTTGAACTGGCCAAATTGTCAGCCGCATCAGCCGCGCTGTTATATCCTTCCGATGCATCAGCCATACCGCTCTCAGGAAGGCCGGTCCCGGATGAAGACTTTTTCCCCGTCAGCAGTTCACTGAAGGAACGGAATGCACCGGCAGCTGTGGAAATCCTTGAAATCATTGCATTAATTGCATTTATCACAGTTGTAACCGATTTGACTGCCTGTATCGCCACTGGAAGCACTAGCTTCCCCAGATTCGCCTTTAAGTTTATCCATGCCTGGCTTAAATTGCCGGTCTGATTCGTCCAGGTATCAGCTTCCCTGGACGCCTGGCCTAATGCCCCTGAAAGCCTGTTTGCATCTTCAACCATCTGTAAAAGAGTAAGCTGTTTCTGCGCCTCTGACAGTTCCATAAAGGATTTTCCGTACAACCTGTTGGCAGCCGCATTTCTTGTGAACTCTGTCGCGGAAAGCCCCAGTGCTGCGTCATTTTCATAGTTTCCTTTCAGAAATGACTGCAGTGATTCCGTGGTTTCCTCAAGAGAGCGGTCATAAAAGGCAGCGCTGTCAGCAACCGCCGTCATTGCCCGGTTAGCCAATTCCATGGAACCGGCTGCATCCATTCCGGTGGTCTTTGCAAAGGCTGCTATTTTCGTATAGCTCGCCTTCATACGTTCTTCGGCGATACCTGCCTGTTTCGCTATTCCTGAGAGGCTTTTTGAAGCATCAGCTTCCAACTCTCCAAACACCTGGGAAAACTGTGCTTCCATGGCTTCAAAATCAGATGCTACTTGAAGAGCTTCTTTCCCGAACTGCACAAGCTTTCCAACCGCAAAAGCACTCGCAATAACAGCAGTCATCTTTTTTAGAGAACTTGTTATCCTATCCACAGAACCTTGTATAGCTTTTTCACCCAGTCTAAATTCTCTTGTATCAATTTTTGTATTTATCCTGATACTTCCGTCATACTGCGCCATTCTCTCACCACCTAAAATAAAAAAGTGCCACAGACACGCATTACACGCATCCATGGCACCTCTTAGCCGTTACTTATGCCTATTCATAAGCCTAATTATGTTTTTATCACTCTTTTAATCTTCTTCCTAACTTCCAGTATGATAATATCCCCGTCCTTATTCCGCTTGACCTCGGCATTATTACCATTCTCAGCAATCTCTATGACCGTTTCTCCGATCAGCCTGTCCGTCATACTTCCGCCCATCTGCACATTGATCTACTTTCTGCCCTGCGGCTTTTTATGATCCTGTGGAATGTATTTGGCCATACGCTTTTTGTTGAGATTCAGCTGATCCACTCTGCGACCAAACACTTTCTCCATTACCGGAGTGATTTGTTCAAAGAAGTCCGTAATACAGTCCGCATCGGGAAGGAAGGACGGAATTTCCCTGTATATGTTTCTGAAATACTTCGCCATGGTTTCTTCACCGAAAATACTATCTATGGTCCTTACCGCCTCCTGGGAAAACATTACGTTCTCCTTCGACATGGCAGCAGCTTTTTCCATGACTGAGTTAAAGTCTTCCTTTCCCCGGTACTGTTTTTCAATCTCTGGAATCTTCTTTGCAATTTTATCTGATAAATCCGATATATGCATTGCCCCTTTTACAAACCGGTCAAATAATTCGGAATCCTTTGGTGAAACGGATATGTATTCGCCTTCCTTATTTAATTCCACCTTAATAATCCCGTTATCTTTTAATTCAATTCTTTCTTTTTCCATTTTATTATCCTTTCTTCTTATTGTTCTGTCCCATATGACTGCAATCCCTCAGTTCACAGTCAAGATAATAGAAAAACAGTCTGCGTTTCGCATAAAAACTTGTACGGGAATATGGTATTCTTTCAATATCCTTCAATTCCCACATGATTTTCATCGCATCATAAGAAATTCCTTCCCGTACAGACATCAGAATATATTCTGATACATCCCTGCCAACCTTGACCGCCGCTGATTCCAACAGGTCATCATATTCACCTGATCTAACTATTTCCTGCAGTTCCTTAAGCCTTGTATCATCTATACCAAGCTCTTCATAGGAAGCACGAAAATTCGAGTTTTCTTCCGCAATTCTCTGCCAGTATCTATCGTTATACTTTCTTATTCTGCCTCTGTTTCGTGACTGCCAATTTCTTTTCTGACTGTTAATGCGCTCCCTGTTCTTTCTCCGATATTCACGTTGATATGCCCGCCTTGCCTGAATTGCTTCCTCTGTCACTTCCCTATCCTCCCATCAAAATGTAGATCTCACGAATTCCGCTTTATCTTATCGGCGTGAAGCCGAAATTGAACTCTGCCGAAGTAAAATCGGAACTCTTGTTCCTCGCATTTTCCACCCTGCCGCTTTCTGTTTCCACCGGGAAATCCATGTCAAGATTATCGAATGATTCATCACCATATGGCTGCATCTCTGCCAGTGAACCCTGTGCGATAAAATTACAATAGTCTGTCACAGTCTTTAATCTCCCGCTCCCCGACAACGCCGGACGTGCGCCTGATTCACAGGCATGGTAGATAGTCCTTACAAATTTGCTGAATACTTCTGACCTGTCTGCCGGGGACTGCCCGAACTGCACTACAGTGATTCCGGGACTTTTCTCCTGTGGCCTGTTTGCGTTATATCGCTCCCGGAGAATCCGTGTCATAACAGCATTGTCTTTGTGGCGGTTCGCAAGCTCCTGATAGTCAGCATGGCTAAGATTTATGCCGCTGTTCAATAGTGCCATTGTTCCGCTGTCGACCATATTTCCGTCCAGGCTTCCAAGTTCTGCCATCTCTGCATCATATTCATCAACCACCGTCAGAATCCCGGCCAGGCTGTTTTCTATCTGTGCATCCCGTTCCGCTTCCAGTTCCTTTAACCTGTCCTGATAGCCTTTCTCCCCCAAAAGGTCAGATTCATAGGCGTCTTTCGCCGCCTCACAGCCATGAGAATAATCTGCTCTCGCCTTACTGATTGCCCTGCTTGCGCCATCCGCAAGTCTGACCGCTTTCTTGTAATACTCAATCGTTGATTTTTTCATCGTAAATCCTCCATTCATTTTTATTCAAAATCTTCAATGTTCCTATCCGGCACCGGATGCCTGACGATATCTGCCAGGGCATCCATATTCTCCAGTATTTGTGGTATATCATTTACAATCGTGACAGATGCACCTTGGAGATTTGAAATCCTTGTAAACTTGTCTATGACGATGCCCATTACTGTAGCCACCTGCGCCGCACTGGCTTCCCCCAACTTCCCCGGAAGAATATCCAGGCACTCGTCTATGACGCTCTGGGCTTTTAGTTTCCTCGACTCCATGTAAGAAAGCATGTCTGCCGTGTTCTCTGCCTTTTTTTGTTCGGAAATTCTCGTAATCTCCGGATTGTTCTTCACAACAGCTTTCACAGTCTTGTCATTTACTCCGTTCATCCTGCCTACTTCCGCATAGCTTCCGACCTGCGCGTAATCAGCTACTATCTTCTTTTTCTTGGCATCCGTCAGCCGCGCCGCCATCATCACAACCTCCCCATACTTCCACTGCTGCACTGTTTAGAGCATCTAGCATGGAATTATCTACATCTGATTCCTCTTCATCGCAATTCAATCTACTTTCAAGCTTCCGTAATTCTAATTCAAGCCGTCTCACCTCCATCGGTTCACATTGGTCGAGATATTGCTTGCCAAGCCAGATTGCCATAGATGCATTTTTTTCCGCAAGCTGAAATTGTGCTCTCCGGAGCCTGATTTTTCCGCCATTTCGCTTTTTAGAGAAAATGTCCGCAAAACCCTCATTGTATGTACGCTTACACCAACGCTCTATCGTATCAACAGAAACATCAAAAAAGAACGCTATTTCACCTTCTGTACACTGTAGAGCACACAGCTTTTCAAAATTATCCTGGTCGATTTCTTTTCTTGGCCTTGCCACGAATGAATCCCACCTCTCTTTCGGTATCCTGACTTACTCTAGCAATGAAATCCACATTACCCCTGCCGCAAAATGCGAACAATTCGTCAGTTTTCTTTTCATCTTTATAATCGAATGATGCTCCTGGAATCTCCATAAATTCCGGTGTGCTCCTGAAGAATACCGTCACACTGCCATTACCGGAAATCCTTCCTAACAGTTCAAGAAGCTCTTTCTCCCGATTAGCATATTCATCAAAATTCTCAAACCATATATGTGCTTCAATTCTCCACTTCGGCTCATTCATATTATTCCTCCATAACTCTTCTCTTCTTTCGCCTTTTTCTTTTTATCGTACTACAAATCAGAGCTTTATTTGTACCATTTTTAACGGTATTTTCAGCCCAGTTTACCAGACAGATAGAGGCGGAAAGCCTAGCAACTCCCCGCCTCAGTCCATATTATTTTTTCTTCATATGTACCACTGTCGCAATGACAAGCGCAACTGTCTCCACAATGAGAACTGAAAGCACTCCGCATACAAACTCAGGTATAAACATTGCCTCACCTCCCTTCCCCGGCACCGCGCCGGTTAATCTTTTCTGTCGACATTTTTACCTCCTTATCTTACTGAATGTTTAATTTCTGCTTTTTCTAGCTTTTCTGTATCCCAGTAAATATCACGCCCGCCAGGAAGCTTTCTTGCATAGGTTTGTCCGGGCCTATGAGCGAGATTCAAAAGGTACGTGTATTTATATCCGCACTCCCTTACAAGCTCCATCGTCTTCATTACTTTTCTTGGATATGTCATACTCTCACCCTTCTCTTTCTTCTCTCTTCTTCCTCACGATCCAGGTCTGCAATAAATGCCCTCTCTGCCTTTAAGGCTTCCTGCACTGATTCCGGATCCCGTCCATACCTTTCACGGAAATGCTCTACTGCTCCCTCTTCCGCATATTTCTGCCATTTTTCATCTGTCATCATTTTAATTCCAAGCATTGGCAGATTATCCCCAGCGCTATCCTCTACATACCCCGTAACCGGAAATCTCAAAGGCTCTGAACTGCCCTTCGGTGTCAGCCCCATAACCTCCGCGACACTTGGACAATACATTTCTGCATACTTCTTTCCATTTTCCTCAATAATCTTCATACCGTGCCTCCTAACCAAGAAATATTTTTATAAAGTGAAAAAGACGTTCCATCTTTTTCTCGTCTGCCTTATCCAGTAATTTAATTATTTTCTCCTTATAACTCATTTTGCACTGTCTTTCCGGGCAGAAATTCCCCTTTTCGTGGGTTCAGGTCTTGCAAAAAGAATATAGTCGGATAGCTGTCTTTTCGCTCCCAAATAGTGAATGTATGAAAGTTTATTGATATGCGCCGCCCTCAAAAAATCCTGATTTTCCCGGTCAGCCCATTCTAAATATTTCTCTGCTTTCTGATTGCCCTCCCTTGCCATGCACTTTAGCCGGATGAATAAATTGTTTACCTCTGCAACCATCTTTCTATGCCTTCTCCTGCTCATATCAAGTATAATCACTTTCGGGCAGGTCAGCACCGAAAGGGGGATGCCGTTATAATGTGCCACCCTCCATATTTCATCAGCAGTCAACTCTTCCTCGCCCCGGAATGCCGCCAATACCAATTCATTTGTTACGTTTGCAAAATACCCAACATACAGGCAGTCTTGTTTCTGTACCTCAATCAAGTTTGGGTACTTGTACCCTTTGTATATCCCTGCCCTTTCTTCCCTCAGAAACTGTAAATAAGTATCCATAATTTTCCCTTTCTGCCGGAAAGTATGCTACTATGTATCTGTGTTCGTTGTAGCTTTTCCGGCTATGCTCCGCCCTGTTGGTATTACCAATGGGGCAAATTAATTTGTGTAAACATACCCTGTGATACAAAGATGTCTGCTCCTGCCGTTCTGGCTCACCGATATGCAGCCATCTATATTCTCGTCCAAGCTGTCCAATGATGCGGCGATCTCTGATAAGTTGCTGTTGATGGATTCCAACGTTTCCACCAGTCTAGTTAATAATTCTTCATTCATTTGTTCTCCTTTCTTGTGTGGTATATACATCATGCCACTATGCCACCTATGCCACCCATTACTTTATACTTTCATTTTTGTATGTGTGGTATATACATCATGTCCGCATGTCCGCATTGTCCTCTGCATTTATCTAGCGGACATTGCGGACATCTGTACCATTGCGGACATCTAAAAACATATATTTTCTTTCTCTTTTATGTCCAACTCTCTTAATGTCATAACTAATCCCATCTGCAAATACCAGCAATCCCTCATATTTATTGATCATGCTTCCAACCTTACGCACATCATCATGTATCTGGCTTCCTAAATATTTGCTGGCATCCACAATATCACTGGCAGAGCCTTCCCAATGCCCGCAACCCTGTTTCACTAGCTTTCTGATTGTATCGACAATCGGGCTTTGCTCGTATTCCTCCATCAAACGCTGACTTTCAATTTCTTCTTCCGTTCCAATATATTCCCACTGAAAGGATTTCTTATTAAAACGGATTTTAAGCTTTGTAGTCTCCATATCGCGCCCTGTTATATGTAAAGTACCTTCGTCTGCATATCGATTATCTTTCGTAATCACCCATGCACAGTCAAGTGCTCCCATAACACCCACAGATCCTGAAAGCTCATTAAACACGTCTGACGGGTCTCTCATTTTCCGAGTATGGTGTATAAGCATCAATCCTATGTTATGAATATCCGCTATCCGCTTAAGGACCTTAAAGTCATCATAGTCTCTGTCATATCCGCTTTGATTCCGTTTTGACGGTTGCCGTATCATCTGAAATACATCCACGATTATCAATTTTATCTCCGGATGCTCCTTAAGCTGATACTCAATCTGAGTTTCAAAGCCTTCGCCTATTCTCCCGACGTCATCCGTTCCTGTTATCACATATAGATTATCCGGATAGGGATTCCCTTTAAGAATCTGCTTTAATCGGTTTTTTGGTCTTCGTTTTGTACTTTCAAGGTCAAGATACAGACAAGCGTGTTTTTCACAATCATAATTAAGGAACTTCCACCCGTTACATATCGCTACGCATATAGCCAATGCCATATAACTTTTAAAATATTTGCTCGGTGCTCCTATCATGGATAATCCAACTGGAAGGATCTTTGTAATCAGCCACTCAATAGGCGGAATATCCATCTCATTTAATTCTGCTGCTGTTACCGCCCTTATCGGCTTAAACTCTTTTAACGGCCTTGCCTTACCGCCATCGCAAACTGCTCCGGTTCCGTTATGATCCCTTCCTGCAATAATCTCTGACACAGCTCTGTCAATTCGCTCTTGGTCAAATTTTGTATTGCTCGTTCCTGCTCACCTCCCCTCTGTCGTTTTTCCCATTCTTTCTCATATTCTTTTTTTAGCCATATCGCTGTGCTCTTCAATTCCGCGCCATGCGCCGCTTCATATTCCGATACCCATGTTTCGTAATACTGACGCGCCCTACTGCACCCTGCAGCCTCTAATGCAGCTATTACTTTGCCTGGGAACAAAGGATCTGTTATCCCATATCCATATGTCCGCTTAAACAAATTCTTGGTTAACCTCATATCTGGCCTGATACCGGAGAGAAGTTCTTCTTTACTCGGTGATATGTATTCCATAGAGTTTTTCCTCGAAAAATGCTTTTGGGATTTTCCCCGGAATCGTAACATACCCTCGCTCTGATAATTCAGAATTTAATTGCCGAATTATAGCATAACTTTTTGAGCTGGATGTTCCACACACTTCCATGACATCCTTAACATCTACAAACTGCTTTGCCATTTTCCGATGCTCGTCCTCCTTCCTTATGCGTTCAATCATTTCCATGATCTCTTCATGGCGTTTTACGGTTTCTTTGTGGCGCTCCTTGAACTCTTCGGTCCCTATCCCTAAACGTCCCTCTTCTTCGGCTATCAGTCCGTCCATCATCGCCTTAAACTCTTCTATTGACATAATCTACTCCTTTCCTGTGCGATGCCGCACAAACCTCTAACCATTCACACGCTGCCCGGCATGTTGTTAACGTTTTTGTTTACTGGATATTCTTTATGTATTCCTCGGAAATCTCTAACCTATAAGTGCAACTGAATGAAACCTTTCCAGCTTGCGTTTGCACTCCTGATAAATATCCTTGTACGGCTCCTGAAGCCCTATCCCTTCCGCTATGCACTTTGCTATAATATTTTCAACCAGCGCAAGTGTCCCTAGCTGCTCTATGGTTGCCGTTTCTCTGTTTGCAATGCCTGCCGTCTTATCTGCAAGTTTTGACAGGCTGGAATAGTACCTGTTGGCGTTCTTGCTACCCTGCCCTTCGGCGTACTCCACCAGAGCCTTGATTGCGTCTGTCTCCTGCTTCCTTACGGCTTTCTGGTATGCCCGGGTGTCCTTATAGACCTCCGTCTGCTTCTGTGCCAGAAGCTGCTCCATGCGGTTGAAGGCTTCTATGTACTTCATCTTCCAATCCAAAGCTTCTTTCCCATTGAATCCCATCACTAGGAGAGAAAATCCATCCCGGTTCATGTAGTACCGCCTGTACGTATGCCCGTTTTCTGCCTTATAGGTTGACACCGTAAATTTCTTTTTCACTGCTGAATTTTCAGCAGTCAGATTGTCAATAGCCTGAATAATGTTTCGATGTTCCTTCCCGAAATGCTCTGCCACTTCCAGGCTGTCACATACTGCATTCTTCCCGCGCATCATTACCAGATCCATACTTCCTCCTTCCTTAATTTTTCCCGATACTTTCTGCCCCATATCAGGCCGAAAGTTTCTTTCGCAACTTCCTGCGACTACTCCAAAATTTCAGTTACATCCACGCCAAGAGCTTTTGCAATCTTCTGCCCAACTTCATCAGAACAGGATTTGCCTGAACACACATTATTGATCGTTGCCCTTGATACGCTCGATAATTCCGCAAGCCGCTTTTGCGTCATATCATTCCTTTTTAATATCGTAACAAGCTCTACACGATTAATTCTCACTTTCACACCTCCTATAATTAAGTTTTATCTTATATTTCATATTATATATTAAGTTTTAACTATAGTCAATACATTTACTTAAGTTTTGTCTTTATTTTTTTTATATTTTGTGATATTATTATAGAGAAAAAAGGAGAATTGATTATAAAATGGAAAAAACAACAGGTGAATTAATAAAAGCCGCTCGTAAAAAAGCAGGTCTTACACAGGCTGAATTAGGTGCAAAATTGAATATAACGCCTGCTGCAATCAGTCAATTTGAAAAACCTAGTTCTAATCCTACATTTGAAACACTGGAAAAAATATCAAATGCCCTCGGTTGTAAAATTTCAGAATTATGTGAACATTATGATATTGTGAGGGTTCAACCTGATATCACAAAGATTATTGATAGATATGACTCGCACAAAATCCTAAATGACCAAAAGACAGATAATGACTTTTTAAAAACACGAACTGATTCTTCATATGAACACGCCTATTCATTTGCCAGTTCTGCAGAGGAATGTGACAAACTGCAAGATGCCAAACAAATAGAACTTGAAAGCAAAAGAACCAAACCATTTACAGTTCCATTATCTCAAACTCATAGTCAAGAAAATGACATTTATGTTGACCCAAACTTGCAAAGGCTATATGAAACGGCCATGCAAAAAGCTATACACCATGAAGAATTAACAGAAGAAGAAGAACAAGTTATTATTGGTATTCCTGGACAGCTGCGTCATAAAGGTGATTCATATGAAAATTCATATTCATTCGCCAATTCAGAAGAAGAACTAAATAAAATCCTTAAGCAACGTCAGAAACAGAGAGAAGAACTTTTATTGAATGATTATAGAAAACTAAATGAAATCGGGCAATCAGAAGCCAGGAAACGTGTATCAGAACTAACCGAAATCCCACGATACACCAAGCCAGACGAACCACCCCAAGACTAGCCAAGCCTACAAATAGACACGGCAGAATCGCCGATTCCCCAAAAAAGTGGGGAAAGGGAACGACGCCCCAGTATTGGGGGCATCTCCTGCACGAAAAAAGGAAGCGTACGAAAAACGTACTTCTGGGTACGGGTTCGCTGTCCGAAAAACGGACAATCCAAAACTTGCGCATCCAATCAGATGCAGGGGTGCTGGTAATTATGCAGCAGGGTGCCCTGAACCGGGGCATCCCCACAAGCGAGCACGGGCAGAGCTTCCCCAACAAACTGGGGAAAGTGCGGACGCGAATCACACGTTGCAACAAACTGCAATGATTTTTCGCCCCATATAGGCATTTTATGCATCCATTGATAAGAATACCATGAATAGCCATACTGCCCGTATATGGGCGGCTTGGAGCTGTCACATGGCATACTTGACAGCTCCGACTTGAAATCCGACCTGTTTACTCCGATTTCAAATCGGGGAATTACTGCACCATGACAATATAATATGCTTACCCAGGGAGCCGTTGAGGTGCTATGCCAGCCGCCGAAGAAAGGAAGGGGGTTGGTGCCATGGTTACATATTCTGATTTATTCACGTTTGTAATTATGCTTTGTTCCGTTATCACCCTTGTTTTGACTATATTCCGGAATAAAAAATAAGCGCCCCTGCTCTGGTAAAGTAAGGCGCTTATTTCTGTAAGTTATTACTCTGCCGGCGGTCAGGCTTCATCTGACTAACGGCTCCCTTGTTAAACACATTATACGCAATTTTTAATTTGATGTCAATTATTTTCCAATCCGTTCACACGCTGCCCGGCAGACGAAGGAAAGGAAGATAAGTAAATGCCTGCATACAAAGATGAAAATACAGGAACATGGTATTGCAAATTCTACTATACCGACTGGTCCGGCCAAAAGAAACAAAAACTCAAGCGGGGATTCAAGCTGCAGCGCGAAGCTAAGGAATGGGAACGCTTATTCCTGGAGCAATTTGCCAAGAACCCGGACATAACCTTTGCCGCACTTTATGGCAAATACCTGAAGTTCAAGGAGAACCGTGTGAGACCCTCCACCCTGGAGAGCCAACGAAATGCCATAGAGCTGCACATACTTCCCTATTTCAAGAACATGATCGTATCAGAGATAACTCCTGCGGATATCGTCGAGTGGCAAAATATGTTGTTGGGAAAGCGCTTTTCCGCATCCCACACACGCCAAATAAACGCCTATCTGAAGATGGTTTTCAAATATGCCGTGGATTACCTCGGCCTGTCACAAAGTCCCGTTAAATCGCAGATATGCAAGCCGGAGCGGGGCAATATAGACTTTTGGACACCGGAAGAATACAAGGTTTTCTCTGACAGCATCCGGCATAACATAGAACTTTATACAGCATTTGAGATATTATTCTACACCGGCATGCGAAAAGGAGAGCTGCTGGCCCTTACGCTGAATGACATCGACTTTTCGCACAAGACCATCACCATCAACAAGACACTCGCTTATGTAAACGGCGTATACGTTAATCAACCGCCAAAGACCAGGAAGAGCAGCCGCATAATAGATGTTCCTGATTTCCTCCTGGCCGAGATCCGTACATATATCAGCAGGCTGTACAAGCCTGATCCTGAGCATCGGCTCTTTCACCGCTCCCGCGTGTGGCTCGGTGAAGCCATCACCCACACATGCGGCAGGATAGATGTCAAGCCTATACGCGTTCATGATCTCCGGCACTCTCACGCCAGTATGCTGATCAATCTGGGCGCAAATCCTTTAATGATCGCAGAGCGTCTAGGTCATGAGGATGTTAAAGTGACGATGAACACCTACTCACACCTCTTCCAGTCCCACCAAAAGGAAATCATTGACAAACTGGAAAAAATAAAATCATAGTATCAAATCAGTATCATAAAAAAGAGTGATTACCGTATTATTCGGTTTTCACTCTTCTTTAATCCCATAAAAACATTATGAAAAGATTGTAAACTTACCATTTTATGTAGTATACTTGATAGTGTATTTATCCATGCAGATTTATAACATTTTTTGAACATATGAGGAATGAGAGATGAAAACAGGATTCGACAACGAAAAATATCTGAACATGCAGTCTTCCCACATCAAGGAGCGCATCAGCAAATTTGACAACAAGCTCTATCTTGAATTCGGCGGGAAACTTTTCGACGACTACCACGCATCCCGCGTACTGCCGGGCTTCCAGCCGGACAGCAAGATGCGCATGCTCATGCAGCTTTCCGACCAGGCGGAGATCGTCATCGTCATCAGCGCCGAGGACATTGAAAAAAACAAGATCCGGGGCGATTTAGGGATTACCTACGACACGGACGTGCTGCGCCTGATGTCTGTCTTTAAAGAGCACGGCCTGTATGTAGGGAGCGTGGTGATCACAAAATTCAGCGGCCAGGAAAGTGCAGGGCTTTTCCAGAACCGTCTGGAAAAATTCGGGATTCGGGTATACCGCCACTATCCCATTTCCGGATACCCGTCCAATGTCCCCCACATCGTGAGCGAGGAAGGCTACGGCAGAAATGACTATATCGAGACCTCCCGCCCGCTGATCGTGGTGACCGCGCCGGGACCGGGCAGCGGCAAGATGGCCGTCTGCCTCTCCCAGCTCTATCACGAGCACCGGCGGGGGATCCGCGCAGGCTACGCCAAGTACGAGACATTTCCTGTCTGGAACATCCCGTTAAAGCATCCGGTGAATCTGGCTTATGAAGCTGCCACCGCTGACTTAAATGACGTCAATATGATCGACCCCTTCCACCTGGACGCTTACGGGGAGACCACCGTCAACTACAACCGGGATGTGGAGATCTTCCCGGTACTCAATGCCATGTTCAAGCGTATCTACGGGGAGAGCCCGTACAAATCCCCCACCGATATGGGGGTGAATATGGCGGGGAAATGCATCTGCGACGACGCCGTATGCCGGGAGGCCTCCTGCCAGGAGATTATCCGCAGATACTACGAGTCCTTGCGGCGCCGCCTGATCGGCTCCTGTTCGGACGAGGAAGTATATAAGGTGGAGATGCTTATGAACCAGGCCGATATCAACGTCCATGACCGGGCGGTGGTAGACGCTGCCATGGAGATGGCAAAAGAATCCGAAGGGCCTGCCGCGGCGCTGGAGCTTCATGACGGAACGATCGTCACCGGGAAGACCTCCAACCTCCTCGGCGCTTCCGCGGCGCTGCTTCTCAACGCCCTTAAAGAGCTGGCAGACATCCCCCACGAGCGTCATGTTATCTCACCGGAGGCCATCGAACCGATTCAGAAATTAAAGACTCAGTATCTGGGGAGCAAGAATCCGCGCCTGCATACCGACGAGGTGTTGATCGCCCTGTCGGTAAGCGCTGCCACGGATGCCACCGCCCAACTTGCCCTCGACCAGCTTCCAAAGCTTAAGGGATGCCAGGCGCACACTTCCGTTATGGTAAGTTCTGTAGATATCAAGCAGTTTAAAAAGCTGTCCATCCAGGCGACCTTTGAAGCGATGTACGAAAAAAATACTATATTTTTCATGGGGAAAGGTGTATAATTGGAAAGTATTTTTTTGAAAATAACCCGTACACAGCTTTCAAAAAGGAGGAAATTATGGCAGTTAAATATGTATTCGTTACCGGCGGTGTAGTATCCGGACTTGGCAAGGGAATCACGGCAGCATCTTTAGGACGGCTTCTCAAAGCCCGCGGATATAAAGTGACCATGCAGAAGTTCGACCCTTACATCAACATTGACCCGGGAACGATGAACCCGGTACAGCACGGGGAAGTATTCGTCACCGACGACGGTGCGGAGACGGATCTGGACCTTGGGCATTACGAGCGGTTCATCGACGAGAGCCTGACGAAAAATTCCAATGTCACCACCGGGAAGATCTACTGGTCCGTTCTCCAGAAAGAGCGGCGGGGAGATTACGGCGGGGGAACCGTCCAGGTCATTCCCCACATTACCAATGAGATCAAAAGCCGTTTTCACCGCAATCCGGCCGCGAAGGATACAGAGATTGCCATCATCGAAGTCGGCGGAACAGTAGGCGATATCGAAAGCCAGCCTTTCCTTGAGGCCATCCGCCAGTTCCAGCACGAAAAAGGAAAGGACAACGTTGCGCTCATCCACGTCACCCTCATCCCCTATCTTCGCGCCTCCCAGGAGATGAAGACGAAACCTACCCAGGCAAGCGTCAAGGACTTGCAGGGGATGGGCATCCAGCCGGATATCCTCGTCTGCCGCTCCGAATACCCGTTAGACGACGGCATCCGGGACAAGATCGCTCTGTTCTGCAACGTCCCTTCTAATCATGTCCTCCAGAACCTGGACGTAGAATATCTGTACGAAGCTCCTCTCGCCATGGAGGAAGAGAATCTGGCAGCCGTCGTCTGCGAATGTCTGAAGCTTGACTGTCCCGAGCCGGACTTAAAAGACTGGCAGGAGATGGTGGATTACTTAAAACACCCTACCACCGAAGTGACCGTGGCACTCGTGGGTAAATATATCCAGCTCCATGACGCCTACATCAGTGTTGTGGAGGCCCTAAAGCACGGCGGCATCTTTAACCGCGCAACGGTGAAGATCAAATGGATCGACTCCGAGACGGTCACCGCCGATAACGCAGACGAACTTTTTTCTGATGTAAGCGGAATCCTTGTTCCCGGCGGCTTCGGCACCCGCGGAATCGACGGAAAGCTTGAAGCTATCCGCTACGCCCGAACGAACAATGTCCCCTTCCTCGGCCTGTGCCTGGGGATGCAGCTCGCCATCGTGGAGTTCGCCCGCAATGTGATCGGCTGGCGGGATGCCCACAGTGCAGAACTTGACCCTAACACAAACCATCCGGTCATTCACATCATGCCGGAGCAGATCGGCATAGAAGATATCGGCGGGACATTAAGGCTCGGCGCCTACCCGTGTACCCTTGACCCGGATTCCAGGGCATATGAGATGTATCAGGCAGGTCAGATCAAAGAACGCCACCGCCACCGCTATGAAGTGAACAATGATTACCGGGATGCCCTGACTGAGCACGGTATGAAACTTTCCGGTCTGTCCCCCGACGGCACAATCGTGGAGATGGTGGAGATTCCCTCCCATCCGTGGTTTATCGCCACTCAGGCACACCCGGAACTTAAGTCCAGGCCGAACCGGCCGCACCCGCTGTTCAAAGGATTCATTGAGGCTGCGTTAGCGCGCAATTCCTGATCATCCTGATATATGTGCTTTGATCCCCAAAGGAACACAGCAGGTAAAACATCCCGCCGCACACAGCATATATGCAGAAGGGGGAAAACGATATGGCTTATGAAGAAAGAATCAAAAGCAGTGAAGACAGCTACCGCGTCGCTGCCACATACCGGCTTCTGTGCCTGATCCCGGAGAATACAGAACTTTCTCTCACCGTCTGCGGGATAGAACGCTGCTCCCCGTCTCAGTCCTACGGCCCCTGCCGGAGGGACGACTATCATCTGCATTTCGTCCTTGACGGCAAAGGGACCTTAAAGATTGAAGATAACTATTATTATCCCCACCGGGGACAGGTATTTGTCGTGCCTCCGGACATCGACATCCACTATTACTGCGACGATACCGAACCGTGGCACTACACCTGGGTCTCCTTCACCGGAACCCGGGCGGCATATTACCTGGAAAAAGCAGGTATCACCGCCGGACATCCGGTGCGGGACTGCGATATAAAGCCCGAAGTTTTCCTTTCCTACACCGAAAAAATACTGAACTGCCACGAGCTTACCATCGCCAACGAACTTCGCCGGAATGCACTCCTGTACGAAGTCCTTGCACTTTTAGTAAGTTCCCAGGACCAAAAGCTCATCGACAGCCACCAGCCGGCGCAGCACAGCTATTCTCCGAAGGTCTATGTGGACTACGCGGTGGAATACATCCACTACAATTACGATCATATCCGTGTCAGTGACATCGCAGACTACATTGGCATCACCCGCTCTTATCTGACGCACATTTTCAAGCAGAGACTTAACGTATCGCCTCAGGAATACCTGCTCACCTATCGGCTTGAGCAGAGCTTAAGGTTTCTTCGTTCCACGGAGCTTTCCATACAGGAGATCTCTGAAAAGATCGGTTATGAGAATCCGCTGACCTTCTCCAAGATGTTTAAACAAGCTTACGGCTTAAGCCCGAAAAATTACCGGCTGCAGATGAAAGATGAAAAATCTCATAAGTAAAAACAGGGGGCTGTCGGGAAATGACTAGTCCAAAATAGCGAGAGCTGTGGCCAATGTGGTCACAGCTCTCGCTGAACTTTTCCCTAAAATGGAGAAAAGATGATTGACAACAACCATCTTTCCTCTGTTCCAT